>DATJHD010000340.1:0-4788 GCA_035494275.1 Croceibacterium sp. | reverse complement strand
GTTCGAGCAGATCTGGCAGCAGCTCGAGGCCGAGGTCGAGAAGGAAGACGATCCGGCCGCCGCGCGCAAGGAGATCGAGGACGACAAGGACGATTACCGCCGTATCGCCGAGCGCCGCGTGCGCCTCGGCCTGCTGCTGTCCGAAATCGGCCAGGCGAACGGGGTCGAGGTCAGCAACCAGGAAATGAACATGCTGCTGCAGCAGGCCGCGCAGCAGTATCGTCCGGAGGATCGCGAGCGGTTCGTCGAATATGTCCGCAGCGAGCCGATGGCCCAGGCCCAGCTGCGCGCACCGCTGTACGAGGACAAGGTCGTTGATTTCCTGTTCGACAGGGCCGAGATCTCCGAACGGGAAGTGACGAGAGAGGAGCTCGAGGCGGCCATCGAGGCGGAGGAGACGACCGAGAGCAAGCCGGCGGCGAAGAAGGCTCCGGCGAAGAAGGCCGTGGCCAAGAAGCCGGCCGATAAGCCTGCCGCGAAGAAGGCGGCCGCTCCCAAGTCAGAGGCCAAGCCGGCCGCAAAAAAAGCGGAGGAACCGAAGCCAGCGCCCAAGAAGGCGCCGGCAAGGAAAGCCGACGAGTCCAAGCCCGCCGCCAAGAAGCCTCAGAAGAAAGCCGCGGCGAAGAAGTAGGGCCGAGCTTGCGGAGCGGGTGAGCTACTCGCCCGCCGGGACCCATGCCTTCAGCGATGGCGGCGACAGCTTGGCCGTCCGGGCCCGCTCGTAAGCCGCGCCATCTTCCAGCAGGGCGTGGTCGGACCACTTGGCGCCGATGAAGCTCAGGCCCACCGGAAGCCCTTCTACCGCCCCCATCGGCACGGTCAGGTGAGGATAGCCGGCAATCGCCGCGAGGCTGGTTGCGCCGATCGAGCCGTTGTAGTGATCGCCGTTGACGAGATCGCTGGTCCATGCCGGGCCGACCGTGGGCGCAATCAGCACCGAGACCTTGTGCTCGGTCAGCAGCTTGTCGATCCCGAGCGGCCCGGCAAGCCGCAGGTTGGCGGCGTGCGCCTTGCGGTATTGCGCCAGCGTCACCTTCTCCGCCTGCTCGAACAGGTCCTGATTGAACCAGCGCAGTTCCTCGTCGGCGTGCGCCTTGTCGAACGCGATCACGTCGGCAAGGGAGCGCACCGGAATGTTGGCCGGCGAACCCTTGAGATAGGAAGCGAGACCGACCTTGAGCTCGTAAAGCAACACGGGCAGCTCGTTTTCGCCCATCGTCTTCGGCATCTCATAGTCGATCTCGACGACGGTCGCCCCGGCGTGCTTCAAATCCGCAACGGCGGCATCGAACAGCTTCACCACCCGCGGATCGTTGCCGATGTACTTCTTCAGCACGCCGATCCGCTTGCCCTTGAGCGACGCCGTGTCGAGCCCGGCGGTGAAGTCGGTCATGTGCGCGGCGGCTCCGGCGGTGGCCTTGTCGGCCGGGTCCGGGCCGGCGATGGCGTTCAGCAGCAGCGCCGCATCGGTGACGCTGCGCGCCATCGGCCCGGGCGTGTCCTGGGTCGAGCTGATCGGCACAACGTAGGTTCGGCTGACCAACCCGACCGTCGGTTTCAGGCCGACCAGGCCGTTAACGCTCGACGGACAAGTGACCGAACCGTCGGTCTCGGTGCCGATCGCCGCCCATGCCAAACCGGCGGCCACGGCCGCGCCGCTGCCGGAGGACGAGCCGCAGGCATTGCGGTCGATAGCGTAGGGGTTGCGGGTCAGCCCACCCACCGCGCTCCAGCCGCTGGTCGAGTTGCTGCTGCGGATGTTGGCCCATTCCGAAAGGTTGGTCTTGCCGAGGACGACGCCGCCGGCCTTCCTGAGCCGGGCGATAAGCGGGGCGTCGCGGCCGGTGGCATTGTCCTTGAGCGCCAGGCTGCCGGCGGTCGTCGGCCATTCGCGCGTTTCGATATTGTCCTTCACCAGCACAGTGCGGCCCTGCAGCGGCAGGTCCTTGGCCGCGGCGATCTCGGCATCGAGCGTGGCCCGGTCCTTGACCTGCATCACGGCGTTGAGCTCGGGCCCGGAATCGTCGCGCGCGGCAATGCTGGCGAGCTCGTCGTGGGCGATCGTCTGCCAATAGAAGGTCGCGTCGGAGGCGGGGACGTCCTGCGCCGGCGCCATGGCTGGCAAGGCGAGCAGGGCGAGGGCGAGCGGCGCGGCGGCGGTGCGAGTGCTCATATTTTCCTTTTGCCACCGAGCGGTCGGCAGGGGAACGGCCTAGAACTTGCCTTTCACCGACAGGCTGTAGATCAGCCCGACCGACTGGTTCGCGTCTTCGTGGAAGAAGACATTGCCGGTATCGCGGAAGGCATCGTAAACCGTGCGGCGGAAGAAATGCCGGCCGTTGGTCAGGTTGAACACCTGGGCCCGCACGTCGAGCCCGAACACGTTCTTGTTCTCGATGAACGCAAACGTGTACGCCGGGCCTTCGTAATTGATCCCCACCTCGAAAATCCGATAGTACGGGAGCACATGGCTGTACTGCACCCCGGCGCCCCAGGCCCAGTCGGTGCCGGGAAGATCGTCGCGCAGGGTGACGTTGGCGATGCGGTTGGTCTCGTTGCTGAACTGGTGTTTCGCGCCCGTCAGCGGATCGCGCAGGCTCGAATGCTCCCACGTCAGGTCGGCATCGACCTTGGCGCCTTTCCAGCCGAGCGGATCGAGCTTGATCGTGCTGACCCAGTTGATCCCGTAGATCGAGGCCTTGTCGATGTTGCCGCGCGATTCCACGCCGCCGGGAAGCGGGATCCACTCGATGTAGTCCTGGTAGCGCTTGCCGTAGAGCTTGAACGTTGAGGTTCCCCACGCGCCGAGGTCCTTCTTGGCCTCGAAGTTCAGTTCCCAGCTTTGCGGGGGGACGAGATTGACGTTGCCGGCGCTGCCGTTGCCCTGGTCGAGATCGACGCGCGCGAGGAAGTCGCCGAAGGACAGCTGCCCGACCACGCGCGCGAGCTTGAGCGACAAGTCGAGTCCCTTGTGCGGACTCCATGCCAGGCTGGCGAACCCCTTGGGCCGCCAGAATGTGCGCGTCAGGCCGATCGATCCGGTCTGCTGGAGCTTGGAGTATTCCGCCCCACCGCTGAGCTGCAGCGACAGGTTCTTCGCCAGTTGCCGGCTGTGCGTCAGGATGCTTTCGTAACGGTCTTCGGTCACCCCGCCGGTGCCGGAAGGGAAGGGAATGTCGATGAACGTACCGGCGGCATCGAGCGAGAACAATTGCGCCATGCCTTGATAGCGGTTGAAGGCCGCCTCTCCTGATAGCTGCCAATCCCCGCCGAGCATCTTCCAGTTGTATTCGGCGCGGGCGATCTGTTCCTTGTTGACGTTGATGCTGCGGTAGCGGCCGCCGGTCTGGGGCGAGCCGTCCGAGTACGTGAAGACGACGTCTTCACGGTATTTGTCCCAATCGTAGCGGTCGAGCCCGATGAGCTTCAGCCGGCCGGGGCCGAGCTTGAACTCGAAGTCGCCGCCGATCTCGTAGTTGTGATCGCGCTCGTGCGGGTTGTAGTCGCGGTGCCGGTCCACGCCGCCGAGGTCGTCGTCGTAGGGATAGTAGTCGTGCCCGTCGTAGCCCGGTGGCACGTGGCGATCCTCCTCGTTGGTCGAATCGAAGAAGATGAGGGCATAGGACGCGTTGAGGTGCGCCACCGCGCCGCCCGGGGTGGTCCACTTGAGCGATGCGGACAGCTTGGGATTGTCGAATCGGTTGCCAAAGTGCGTGTAGCGTTCCTCGATCAGGTTGCCGCCGGCGTCGGTGATCAGCGTCGGCCCCTTGATCGCTCCGCGGCCGTTGTTGTTGTTGAGCGCAAGCGTGTATTCGAGACTCTTGGTCGAGCCGCTGATCGAGACGTTGCCGCCGAGCCATTCCGGCCGGACGTAGCCCGGGCGAAAGCGTGTGTCCCATTCGAACGAGCCCGAAATGCCACCGGTCCTGGTGACGACGTTGGCGACCTGTCCCGAAAGGCCGGGAATCTTCAGCGACGCGCCATCGACGATCTCGATCCGCTCGACCTTGTCGATCGAGATCTTCTGCAGCCGGTCGAAGATGCTCTCTGACTTCAGCGCCAGGCGCTCTCCGTTGATGAGCACGTTGACGTTCGCCTCTCCCAGGCCACGGTTCTGGTCATCGCCGCCGCTGATCGAGAACCCAGGCACCTGGTTCAGCATGTCGAGCGCGTTCTTAGGCGAATACCGCGCGAGATCGGCCGGGGTGTAAATGACGTGATTGGCGCTGCTCGCGCCCGGGATGTCGATCGACGCGGTCGGTGCCGGAGCGGGGGCAGGGCCGGGCGCAGGCGCGCTGTCCTGCGCGCAAGCGGCGGATGGTGCCAGGATGAAAGCCGCACCCGTCAGCAGCGCGGCACTATATGCTCTCCCCATCCGCCCCCCGTACCGGTGCGCTACATTTGTAACACGCGCTATCGACCGGTGGCGGACGCCATCCGATGAACGGCATTGCGGGTGCGCCGAACCATCCCCCTTGAACATCGAGCGGCAAGGCGCGACATAGGCGGTGCACTTCCAGACAACGAGGACTTATGATCGACCTGTTCGGCACCGATAACGCGCAAGGTAAGTTCACCCAGGACCCGATCACGGGCCAGCTCGTGCCGGTCGTCGTCGAGAGCACCAGTCGCGGCGAGCGCAGCTTTGACATCTTCAGCCGCCTGCTGCGCGAGCGGATCGTGTTCGTCACCGGGCAGGTCGAGGACAACATGGCCAGCCTGATCGTCGCCCAGCTGCTCTATCTCGAAAGCGAGAACAGCCGCGACATTTCGATGTACATCAACTCG
>DATJHD010000339.1:0-2187 GCA_035494275.1 Croceibacterium sp. | reverse complement strand
AATGTCGTCGAGGCGACGCGGTCCTGCTTCTTGGCGGCCAGCCAGGCGAGCGTGATCGCGAGCAGGGTGCCGCCGACGCAGTACCCGATCGTGTGCATCCTTTTCTCGCCGGTCGCTTCCGTCACCTTGTCCATCGCGGTGACGACGCCCTCGCGCATGTAGGCGTCGAAGCTCTTGTCGGCGAGATGGATGTCGGGATTGACCCAGGAGACGACGAACACGGTGATGCCCTGGTCGGTGCACCACTTGATGAAGGACTTCTCGGGGTTGAGATCGAGGATATAGAACTTGTTGATCCACGGCGGCACGATCAGCAGCGGGACCTTGAGTACTTCCTTCGTCGTGGCCGTGTACTGGATGAGCTGCATCAGCTCGTTCTGGAACACGACCTTGCCGGGCGTGATGCCGAGATTGCGGCCGACCTCAAAGCCGGACGGATCGGATTGCCGGATTTTCAAATTGCCATCGCCGGCGCGGATGTCCTCCGACAGCATGTGCATGCCGCGCACGAGATTGTCGCCGTTCGAGGCGAGCGTCTCGCGCAAGAGCTCCGGATTGGTCAGCACGAAGTTCGACGGCGACAGCGCCGCGAAGATCTGGCGCATGTAGAACTCGGCCTTGCGTCGCGTCTGATCGTCGATCTCGGCGGTCTTGACCAGCCGGTCCGCCCATTGCGCGGTCAAAAGGTAGAACTGCTTCAAGAAGTCGAAGAACTGGTTCTTCGACCAGTCCGGATCGGCAAAGCGCTTGTCGCGCGGATCGGGCGCGATCACGGGCGCTGCGTCCTCGCCGGACAGGCGCTTGCCGGCGCTGGCCACCAGTTCGAGATAGGCACGGCCGAGATTGCTTTGCAGTTCGAGCGAGCGCTGCGGATCGGACAGCCAGTACTCCGTCACCTGGCCGATCGAGCGGATGGCGTCGGCGAGGTCATCGGGCGTGTCCGGCTTGATGCGGCCTTCCTCGCGCGGCTTCATGTAGGCGGCGAGCGCCTTGCCGCCTTCCTCGATGAAGCGGGCGGCGTTGCGCGCCATCGCCTCGTAGTCGACCGAGGTGAGCGCCTCCGCGCCGGGCATCGCGCCGGTGAGGGGGATGCCGCCGGGGAAGGCGGCCGGGTTCGGGGTCGCCGTGTTGCCTTGCTTATTGCCTTGCTTGGAGCCGTCGCTCCCTCGCGTTTCCATTCGCTGTCCGTCGCGTTCGGGCTTCTCGGATGGCCCTTGCTCGCCTTCATCAGTCGCAGGCCGTCGTGTCAGGCAAATAACGCGCCAACGCCCGAACCGTCCTCCTTGCTGCGGCCATATTAGCCGGATATCGGAATTAAGCTATAATCCATTGAGTCTGCGTCGATTTTGCGGTGCGGCAGGTGAGCGCGGGTGCGCATGGGCGGTCTTAAACGAACTCTCTGGGCGGCTGGGATTCTGGCTCTGAGCGCGAGCCCGTGCCTTGCCCAATCGGTGTTCGGCAAGCTGCCGGAAAGCCTGGGCGGCCTGCCGGCCGATGCGCCGGCCGTCCCCAAGACGCCCTATCAGTACCCGGCCGTGCACGACATGCCGCCGCCGCGGAACGACAAGACCTTGTCCGACGACCAGCAGCTCAATCTGCTCAACCAGCTCGAGGACGCCCGCGACCGCCAGGTCCGGCGGGCGGACGAGGAGAGGGCGGCCGACGGCGAGACGCCGAAGGCGCCCAATGTCACCAAAAAGAAGCCTTCCGCGGCCAAAAAGCAGCCGAAACCGGCCGCTCAGGCTGGCGTGAAAGCGAACCCGTGATAAAAGCCAGCCGGGGTCACGCCGGCCGCCTGGAGAGGGCAGCGACGGCCACCTGAAGGTCAGACCGATGGAAGAATTCTACCGCATCCGCCGCTTGCCGCCTTACGTGTTCGAAGAGGTGAACCGGGCCAAGGCCAAGGCACGCAACGCCGGCGCGGACATCATCGACCTCGGCATGGGCAACCCCGACCTGCCGGCCCCGCAGCACGTCATCGACAAGCTGAAGGAGACGCTCGGCAAGCCGCGCACCGACCGCTATTCCGCTTCGCGCGGCATCCCCGGCCTGCGCCGCGCCCAGGCCGCCTATTACGAGCGCCGCTTCGGCGTGAAGCTCAATCCCGAGACGCAGATCGTGGCAACGCTCGGCTCGAAGGAGGGCTTCGCCAACGTCGCGCAGGCGATCACCGCGCCGGGCGACGTC
>DATJHD010000338.1:0-6741 GCA_035494275.1 Croceibacterium sp. | reverse complement strand
CACCATCATCACGGCAATGGCCTGAAGCACTACCACGACGAGGAAATGCAGTCGGTTTCGCTCAAGACCGACAAGCCGCTCAATCCCGACAAGTTCTTTCCGTGGATTCAGGATCTCGTCGCGAAGGACGGCCCGAACATTCTACGATGCAAGGGAATTCTTTCGTTCAAGGACGACCCCGAGCGCTTCGTGTTCCAGGGCGTGCACATGATCCTCGATGGCGATCACCAGCGGCCCTGGCGCGCGGACGAAAAGCGTGACAGCCGCGTCGTCTTCATCGGGCGTAATCTTCCGGAAGACAGAATTCGTCAGGGCTTCGAAAGCTGCATCGCCTAACGTGAGCGACACGCAGATCCCGATCCCTTCGCTTGCCGACCGCGTCCGTGCGGTGAATGCCGGCGCTCCGGTCGTCGGCGTGCACTTTTTCCAGTCGACGCCGGTATTCGTGCTCGGCGAAGAAGCGCTGCTTTTCGCGGCCGAAGATGGCGAGCGGCGCGTCGTCGTTCATGCCGGCGCCATTCTCGACAGCGCTTCCGATGGAAAACTCGTCGTTTCCGGAGGCGATGACGGCAAACTGATCGAGACCTTTCCCGATGGCGATCGCCGCGTGCTCGCATCTGACGAAAAGAAGCGGTGGGTAGATCATGTCGCGCTCGGTCCGGACGATGCGGTTGCCTGGTCGGCGGGAAAAACCGCGCATGTCCGCACGCGCAAGGGCGACCTGCGCACGTTCGACGCGCCGTCGACGGTCGCCGGTCTTGCCTTTGCACCGAAAGGATTTCGCGTTGCAGTGGCTCATTACAATGGCGTCACCCTCTGGTTTCCCAACGCCGGCGGCGCCAAGCCTGAATTCCTGGAATGGAAGGGCTCGCACCTCGGGGTGACGATCAGTCCGGATGGCAAGTTCCTGATCACCACCATGCAAGAGCCGATGCTCCACGGATGGCGTATTGCGGATGCCAAACATATGCGCATGTCCGGCTATTCGGCGCGCGTGCGGTCGCTCAGCTGGAGCGCAAACGGTGAATTTTTGGCGACATCAGGATCCGAGCAACTCATCCTCTGGCCGTTTGATGGCAAGGATGGCCCGATGGGTCGGCAGCCGAAAATCCTGGCACGCGCAGAGTCACGTGTAACGAACGTCGCGTGTCATCCACGCCAGCCGGTTATCGCTGTCGGATATGCCGACGGGGCGGTGAAGCTTGTGCGCATCGATGACGATGCCTTGATACTGGCGCGACAGGCGGACGAACAACCTGTCAGCGCGCTTGGCTGGGACAACACCGGTCAGACTTTGGCGTTCGGTACTGAATCTGGCGGCGCCGGAATTCTCGCCCTTTGATCGCCGCAATGCATCGTCTCAGTGTGCGCGTTGCTTGTGAGTCGTTCCGCGTCAAGCTGAATAGACATTCACCTGCGACAAGCGCGAGATTGGAGCGACCATGAGGACAACTATTCATCATCTGCGGTGTTTGGCCGTGGGGGTCATTGCTTGCGTCGCCATCGCGGTCGGTGCGCTGTCGGCTTCGGTGACAATCGCGGCCCTTACGCCGGCGCAGGCGCAGGTGTCCGCCGAATTTCAGTCCGCGCTCGAGCCCTATGGATCGTGGCAGCCGCATCCGCGTTTCGGCGAAGTCTGGGTGCCCTACGATCTGCCGCCGGGCTGGCGTCCCTATACGTACGGACGATGGGTCTACACTGAGGAATGGGGCTGGTACTGGGTCTCCGACGAGGAAGAGGCGGACTGGGGATGGGTGGCCTTCCACTATGGCCGCTGGGCGCATGATCGCCGGCTCGGCTGGTTCTGGGTGCCCGGTGATGAATGGGGTCCGGCCTGGGTCGATTGGCGCCGGGGTGACGACTATGTCGGCTGGGCGCCGCTGCCGCCGGATGAGGTGATCTACGAATACGACAACGATCCGAGTTACTGGATCTTCCTGCCGCCGCGCTATCTGGTGGCGCCACGCGTGCGCACCTATTTCCTGCCACCGCAACGCACTATCATCGTTTTCAGACGGACAGTGATCGTCAATCGCACGGTGCGGCTCGAGCATCGCGATCATCGCAGACGCTTCGCCGTCAATCCGGGTATTGCTCCTGGAATTGTCGCCGCCGCGGCGCGCCGGCCCGTACAGACCTTCCATGTCCAGCCCCGCGTGCTGGCGAGCACGCAAGGCGTCGCCGGCGCGGTGCAGGTGCGGCCGCAGGATCTCAACCGCCCGGGACAACGACCGCAGCGTGGCCAGCCGCGTCCGGGCGGGCCAAGCCCGGTCCAGGCGACGCTGCAGCCGGCACAGACCGTGGTGCAGCCTGTCAGCCGCGTGCCGCAGCCGCAGGCGCTCCGCAACGATGAGCGTGGGCGACTCGGTCCGACTCCGCCGCGCGCTGCGCAAGGCGCAACGGTCGCGCCGCCTCCGGCGCCGAGATCTTCACCTGCGCCACAGCCGAATGGCGCGCCGCGGCAGCCCGGCGGGCCGACACCGCCGTCGGGTCCCGACGTGCAGACACCGCGGACGACGCCACCGGTCACGACGCCGCCGTCGACCACGGCACCTTCCGTAACGACGCCTCCGCAGCAGCAACGCCGCGATGTAAGCCCACCGCCGGGTCCGAGCGGCCCGCCGCCGCAACAGCCAACGGTCGTGCGGCCAATCCCGCCACAAGGGACACCGCCGTCGTCACCGCCGCCACCTCAACCGCAACAGCAGCTGCGAGGACCAACGCCACCATCAGGCGGTCCGCCGCAGCAACAGCCGACGATCGTGCGGCCAATTCCGCCGCAATCGGCGCCGCCTTCGACACCACAACCGCCACCACAAGAACGTCGCTTGCAGCCGCCGCCGCAGCAACATCAAGTGCAGCCGCAGCCGCAGCCACAGCCGAGGCAGGTGCAACCGCCGCCGCAGGTGCAGCCTCCACCGCAGCCGAGGCAGGTGCAGCCTCCACCGCAGCCGAGGCAGGTGCAACCTGCGCCGCAGCAGGTTCAGCCGCCTCCTCAGCAACGGCCCGCTGCGCCTCCGCCGCAGCAGCAGAAGCGCCCGCCGCCGAAACCCGGCGAAAAGCCTCCCGAACCCCCGAGGTAACGGGAGCACCAAAAAAACGGGCGGCCGCTTGGGCCCGTCATGTTTGGCGTCCCCGTGGCGCTCAGTGCAGCAGCACGTTCCTGAACTGCCAGGCATCGCGTTTGTCGATGTCTTCCGGGAAAAGTCCGGGACGGCCGGTGAGGGGAGTCCAGTCGGTGTAAGTGCCGATGACCGGTCCGAGATAAGGGAGCTGCACTTCGAGACAGCGGCGGAAGTCCATCTCGTCGGTCTCGACAATGCCTGCTTTTGGATTTTCCAGGGCCCACACCATGCCTGCGATCACGGCTGAAGTGACCTGAAGGCCTGTTGCATTCTGGTAGGGTGCGACTTCGCGGGTCTCGTCGATCGAGAGCTGCGAGCCGTACCAGTAGGCATTCTTCTTGTGCCCATAGAGGAGAACGCCGAGCTCGTCGATGCCGTCGGCGATCTCGTGTTCGTCGAGAATGTGGACGTCGTCGGGCGGCGCGCCTGCCCGGCCGAACACCTCGTGCAGCGAAAGCACCGCGTCGTTGCAGGGGTGGTAGGCGTAGTGGCAGGTTGGCCGGTAGAGGGTCTTACGCCCACGCCTGAGCGTGAAGTAGTCGGCGATCGAGATCGATTCATTGTGGGTGACCAGGAAGCCGAGCTGCGCCTGCGCGGTCGGTGTCCACGAGCGCACACGTGTATTGGCGCCTGGCTGCAGCATGTAGATCGCAGCGCCACAGCCGCCTTTATGCCTTCCGGCGTTCGGTGGTGCCCACTTTTCATGCGTTCCCCAGCCGAGCTCGGCGGGCTGCAGGCCTTCTGAGATGAAGCCCTCGACCGACCAGGTGTTGACGAACACGTTCATCGGCTTCGGCTGCTTGGCGCGTTGCGTGTCACGCTCCGCGATATGAATGCCCTTGATACCGACCTTCCTTGCTAGCCGGCCCCACTCCTCGCGTGTTTTCGGCTGCTTGACCCTCACCCCGACGTCGTGCGCGATGTTGAGCAAGGCCTGCTTGACGAACCAGGACACCATGCCGGGATTGGCGCCGCAGCACGACACCGCGGTCGGCCCGCCCGGCCGTTTGCGGCGGGCGGCGAGGATCGATTCGCGCAGCGCATAGTTCGAGCGTGCCTCCGGACCGAGCTTGGTGTCGAAATAAAAGCCCTTCCAGGGCTCGACAACGGTGTCGATGTAAAGAGCGCCGACTTCGCGGCACAGCTCCATGATGTCGAGCGACGAGGTGTCCACGGACACGTTGACGCAAAAGCCTTGCCCGCCGCCGGCAGTCAGCAAGGGCGTCAGCAGGTGCCGGTAGTTGGCCTTGGTGACCGCCTGATGGATGAAGCGGATGCCGCGCTGGTCGAGCAGCTTGCGGTCCTTGTCCTCGGGGTCGATGACCACAAAACGCTTCTTGTCGTAGTGGAAATGGCGCTCGATCAGCGGCAGGGTCCCTTTGCCGATCGAGCCGAAGCCGATCAGTACAATGGGCCCGTCAATACGGGCATGCACTGGCCATTTGGGCATCGTCAGTGTCTCCAAAGAGGCTGGTCATATCTGTGCCGGGGCGGGAACGGAATAGCAGCCGGGCAAAAGCCGGTTCGGCGTCCACGGTATTTTGCTGCGGATTAGGCTGCCGAGGCAGCGATTGCGGGCTGGAGAGGCCGGCCGGCCGCGCGCAAGAGCCCGCGCGCCCCGTCGAGCGCTCCCGGCACCAGCTCAAGGCCGAGCAGGCGCTGGCGTTCGAAAGGACCGGGCATACGCAAGGCTGCAGTCTTGGCGGTGGAGAAGCCGAAGCGGCCGTAGTAGGGCGCATCGCCGACGAGTACGACCGCACGGTGACCTTGCCGGCGCGCCACGCTGAGTGCGCGGCGGACCAGCGCCGCGCCGATCCCGCGGTTGCGGCAATCGGGGGCGACCGCGACCGGGCCAAGCAGCAAAGCCGGCTTGCCGGTGCCGCTGACGACGTCCCAAAGCCTCGCCGTGCCAACGACGCGCTTACCGTCCGTCGCGACGAAAGCCAGCCCTTCAGCCGGCGACCGCCCGTCGCGCAGCCGCTGCGAGCTTTTGCGCCAACGCTGGCCGCCGAACGCATCGTCCAACAGAGCTTCACGTGCCGCAACGTCGGGAGGCCGTTCTTTCCTGATCGAGATCATCTCACTTCGTGCTCCTGCCCCGGCGCGCAGCGACGCGCGCTCAAAGGGGCGCTGTTCGGGAATGGAAGGGTCGGCCCAGCCGGCCCCGGCGATGTCAGATGTGATAGGTCTTCAGCGGCGAAAAGCCGTTGAACGCAACCGAGGAGTAGGTTGCCGTGTAGGCGCCGGTCCCCTCGATCAACACCTTGTCGCCGATCTCGAGGCTGACCGGGAGCATGTAGGGCTCCTTCTCATACAGCACGTCGGCGGAGTCGCAGGTCGGCCCTGCCAGCACGCAAGGTGCCAGCGCGTCGCCGTCCCGCGGGGTGCGGATCGGGTAGCGGATCGACTCGTCCATGGTTTCGGCGAGACCGCCGAACTTGCCGATGTCGAGATAGACCCAGCGGACATCGTCCTCCTCGCTCTTCTTGGAGACGAGGACAACCTCGGCTTCGATGGTGCCGGCATTGCCGACCAAGCCGCGGCCCGGCTCAATGATGGTCTCCGGAATCCGGTTGCCGAAGTGCTTACGCAGCGCCTTGAAGATCGCGTTTCCGTAGGTTTTCACGGAAGGCACGTTCTTCAGGTACTTGGTCGGAAAGCCGCCGCCCAGGTTGACCATCGTCAGGTTCATGCCGCGCTCCCCGCACTCCTTGAATACGGCGGCAGCCGACGCGAGAGCGCGGTCCCAGGCGTGCTGGTTGCGCTGCTGGGAACCCACATGGAATGACACGCCGCACGGCTCGAGGCCGGCCTTGAGGGCGTGCTCGAGCACGTCCGCGGCCATTGCGGGCTCGCAGCCGAACTTGCGGGACAAGGGCCAATCCGCCCCAACGCAGTCGGACAGAATGCGGCAGAAGACCCGGCTGCCAGGCGCCGCGCGCGCAATCTTCTCGACTTCGGCCTTGCAGTCGACGGCATAAAGCCGGACGCCGAGGGCGTAGGCGCGCGCGATGTCGCGCTCCTTCTTGATGGTGTTGCCATAGCTGATGCGGTCGGGCGTGGCGCCCGCTGCCAGCACCAACTCGATCTCGGGAATCGAGGCGGTATCGAAGCAGGAGCCAAGCTTCGCCAGCAGCGCCAGAACCTCCGGCGCCGGATTGGCCTTCACGGCATAGAACACCCGCGTGTCGGGCAGGGCCTTTGCAAAGGCGTTGTAGTTGTCGCGAACCACGTCAAGGTCGACGACGAGGCAAGGGCCTTCGTCGTTACGCTTACGTAGGAACTCGCGGATGCGCTCTGTCATTGGCGCTATTCCCCACGGCTAACGGAGCCATCAAGCTCCGAATGCTGCGGTCAACGAAGGCAAGCGTCTGCGCGCGATGGGGACGCGCCAACGCTACACACATCGTCTCCCGCTCATGCTGCCTTGGATTGGATGGGGGTTCCCCGTCCGCACGGCCGGCAAAGATGAACAAGCCTCTTCGGTGACCCGCGCCGGTGGTGGAGGCCGGCAGAGACCAAGGAAGCCCGATCGTCGTTGCTTTAAGCCGCGTCCCCTGCTGAGAGCAGAGTGTGCTGGTTTCGCCTCCAGCTGCCGGTCAGATTTCTTGGAGAG
>DATJHD010000337.1:0-6275 GCA_035494275.1 Croceibacterium sp. | reverse complement strand
CGTTGTCGGGATCGTTCGCCACGATGGTTGCGTTCGCCTCGCGCAGGGGTTGAAAAGCAGTGTGCGGCCAGGCGGTGCCGGCCGACGACGCGCCGCCCTTACGGAGGGGCGGCAGCCGAGTCAACCGCCCGAGCCGCGAGCTCCAAGGCAGGAGCGCCGCCCGCAGCATTTGAGCTGCGGACGGCGCACGGTGATGCTTGGCGAATGTCGTTTACGGGCAGCGCGGATCGCGGATCGGATCGGCCGAGGTGCGCGTCATCCACTTGCCGTCGGGCGTCTGGTATTTTTCGCCGGGAGCCGTGCGGGCGATGGCCAGACAGCCGGCCGTCAGCGCGTAAGCTTCAAGCGTGGCATTCGCTGCTTGTGCCTTCTGCGCGTAAAGCGCACGGCGCTTGATGTTGATGTCATTGACCAGCTTCTGGAGCGCCGCGTCGCCGCCACTGACAATGCCGAGATAGCCGTCCGCCTTCTCGCCGACCTTGCCCGACTGGCGCGCCGCCTCGTAAGCAGGATCGCGCTGCGCAAGGGCCGGCGCGGCAATGCCCGCGAGCGCCACCGCAGCGGCCGAAAGCGCCAGCGCGGCGCGAGTAAAACCCGTATTCATGGCTTTCTCCATCAGAAGATACTCGAGTTCTCTTCAATCGTGTTCTGCGCACCTGGCGCCAGTCTATAGACCACTTCCTGCTTCACGTTGATGTTGAGCTCGATCACGATCGGCTTGTCGGGCGCCGAAACGGATATACAGCCCGCAGCCATGCCGCTGCCCAGCATCGCCATCATTGCCGTGCCTGCCCGTCTGACCCCGCCCATCGGGACCTTATGCGCGCGGCACGCAGGGTTGGTCAATTTCGCTACCTTCATGGCCTATTCTCACTTTCGGGGCGCTGAATGATGCCTTCATCGGGTGTTCGTTTGGCTGGCGTGGGCGGCGCCGCCGGGACGTTACCGGCGGGAACCACGTTGCCGTTAGCGTCGACCAGCAGGCCTTCCTTGGCGAGGTCCTCGGGGCTGCGCACCATCGTCGGGTCGTACATCGAGCGGATGTTCGTGATCAGCTGGTAGAATGGCGCTGTGATGGTGACGACGAAGCGGAACGGCAGCTTGGCGAGGCGCCGGGTGATGAAGTTTTTCTTGGCGCCCGCGCCCTGGCTGACGCCGTCGAACCGCACGCGCGTGACGATTTCGCCCGTCAGCGGACCGTTCATGTCGACGGTCATCCCCTGGTAATCGAGCGAGCGCAGGGCATCGAAGGCCATGTTGGCCATCGTCGAAAGGTCCTTGTAGGTGAGATCGCCGACGTACGAGACGTTGCCGCCGCCGCGCGACTGCAGGTGCCCGTCCTGGATGCGTCCGTTGCCGTCCTTATCGAAGACCAGCGGCACCTGGCCATCGAAGATGCCGGTCGCGGAGATGTTTTCGAGATCCATGTGCTCGACGAACTGCGCGGCATCGAGGCCCCTGATGTCGAGAACGTAGGCGCGCTGCTCGCTGGTGCCGAGGTTGAGTCTCACGGGCCGCATCGTCAGCGTGCCACCCATGAAGGGCCAGGTGCCGCGGTTGACGGTGAGCGCCTGCCCGTTCGTGAGCTGGAACGAGATCTCGCCGTTCTCCACCTCTATGCCGGGATTGACAGACGCCACCTTGATGACCTGATCGGGCGCAGTCGTCAGGCCGAGCAGGTCGGTGAACTCGACAGTGCCGGAGGCTCCCTTCACTGGCCCGAACGAGGCTGCAAAATCGAGGGCATCGCTGGAGAACCTGCCCGAGCTTGTGACGCCTTTCTCATCCCAGTCGATCCGACCCTTGCCGGTGACGGTCCCCTTGACATTGGCAACGACGCCCAGCGTCAGTTGCGAAAGCTGCACCGGCTGCAATCCCTTGCCGAAGGTGAGTCCCGGAACCGTCAGATCGGCATGGCCGCGGCCCGTGGCGAGGTCGTGAGTCAAGGCCACCTGTGCGACATCGGCACCCCCGTTCGGCACCCTCAGGTCCGCATCGGCCGTGATGACATTGTTGAAAAGCGACAGGGAGGCGCCGCGGGCGACAAGGGGTTCGAACCGGGGCGGGCTCTGGCGGTCGATCAGCCGGAAGGCGCCGTCGACGAGACGCAGGCGCCCGGCGGCGTATTCCCAGGCCCCGCTGCCGTCGACGATGTCCATCGGAACACTGAACAGCTTGACGTCGGTTCCCCCAAAGCGGCCCGCGATTGTCCGGCCGAGGTGCGCGGTGAGGTCGTTGATGGCGAAAGTGGTCGCCGTGGCGCGCGGTCCCAGCGTCACCAGCAGCCGCCGCGCGGTCACCGTGCCCGGATAAGCAAAGCCGATCGGGCCGCTGCGGATCGCGATCGGTGTCTGCCCCAGCGTGCCGCCGACATCGAGCGAGGGAACACCCGCCGCCAGCCTGAGACCGGCGGGTCCATAACGCAGGATCGGCTGCCCTTGCGAGGGGCAAATCATCACGCCGCGTCGCTCAAGCGTGAGATCGGCGAAGCGCAGCGAAGCGAACCTCACCTGTGTGCATTGGCGCCACACCGCGAGGCCCGCGGCCTTCGACCAGTTGCCCGAGACCGGCAGCAGCAATCCTTCCGCATGCCCGCCCGGCAAGTCGCCGCTGAGGAGTGTCGTTCCGGAAAAACCGATTCCGCCCGCTTTGGAAACGACGGCAAGCGAGGGGATGGCGATGCTCCCGCCTTGCGCCTCGTAAGGGGCCATCGTCACGCGAGCATTGAAGCCCTCGTCGCCCTGCTGATCGATCCGGGCTTCGATCCGCGGCAGGTTGCGACCGCCGGTGGCAATGTTTCCGGCGATCCGGGGAAGTCTCCCCGCGGCATGGCCGTACTGGAAGCGCGAGAGCGAAAGCACCGGCACGCCGCTGCCGCCGACAACAGCCGCCTGGGGAATGACGAGGCTGGTGGCCGAACCCGTCTTGCCCCAGCTTGCCTCGCCGACGACGGAGCTGCCGTTCGCCTCGTACAGAAGCGCTCCATGGATCTTGCGCAGGATCGAGCCGAGCAAAGTCTCGCCGGCGCCATCGGCCGCACTGGCCAGCGATTTGTCCAGACCGGGTCCGGGATGGAGTCCGGTGCCCTTGAAGTCCGCCTGCAGGCGGACCCAGTCGAATCCCTCGCCGGCCCGAAGCGAACCGCTCGCCTTGAGGCGGGCGAGCTTTGCCTGCGGATGGGCAATCCCGAGAGCCTCAGCCCCGTAGCTCACATTCAATTCGCCGCGACGGAATGCCATCTTTGCTTTAAGGTTGAGAGCATCGGCCGCGGTGTCGGCGAACGCGATGGCGCGGGTGCCACCGGCAAACGTCCCCTCGCCCCCGGCGAGGTCGCGGTCCATCTTCACCTTGGCCTGCAGCGCGGCCTCGCTCAGCCGGGTCGCGCCTGTCCCGCAATCGAGCGACGTGAGCCTCAGTGGTCCCTCGAAACTCGGGCGCTCGGCATCGATGCCGAGCTTCCCGTACAGCGTCGTTCCAACGACCTGACATTTTCCCAGGCTCAAGCGCGGTGCCGTCGCCGCCAGGATGCCCTTGAAGCCGCCGCGCAGGTATCCTTTGCCTTGCGCCTTGATGCCGACAGGGCCGAAATCGGTTTCGAGCAGGGCCCGGCCATCGTTGACGACGAGGTTGAAGGCGGGAAGCTCGAAAGGCCGCGGCGGCTTCTGAGGCTGGAAGATCAGCGGGTCGAGCGCGCCGAAGCTCAGCTTGCCGCGAAGGTATGTGCCGTAAAGGCGCGGCCTGATGAGGGCCACGCTGGAAATCGCCGGGAAGCCGAAGCGATAGCGGATCGCGACCTCGGCGCGCTGCACGGTGAGGTCGGGGTGTTTGGGGTCGCCGACGACGATGTTGCTGAGAACCTGGTATTTCCCGCCAATGCGATCGATCTTGTAGGTCGCCCGGACGTGGTGCGAGCGCAGGTAATCGTCGATCAGGTTGCCGGCGAACTTGTTGCGCTGAAGCCACACCGCCAGCAACGCTGCGCCGACGATCAGCAGCAATGGGAGGACTATCCAGCGCCACCAGAATGAGCGCTGGCGCGCAACATCTGGGGCGGTGTCGTACTCGGCATCCTGCTCCATTCCCGGGCCTCTTGCGCGCATGCCGCTGCAAAGGCAATGCAGGCGGCGTCAGGGGAACAAACGCATTTGTCCGAAAAACGGCCCGGGCGGCGCGAATCGTCCATGCCGACGGCGGCCACCTGGAGCGCCTGCGCCGCAGGGCAGACGGCATCGGGCCCAAGCAATCACCGGGCTAATTCGTCCACATCAACCCAAAGTCGAATGGATTGATCCGAGCGAGGGGACGAGGGCTCAGTCGGCCTTAATCCCGAACCTGCCGTAGAGCATCTTCAATGACGGATCGCGGGCCAGAGCCTCGCGCACGTCGTCCGCCCCGCCCCGGTCGCCCATCGCCTCGCGAACCACACCGCGCAGGTAAAGGCTCGGCGTCTGATCGGGACTGGCGCTAAGCGCGGCATCCAGATCCTTGACCGCATCCTGGTAACGGCCGAGCCGAAAGTAGCCCATCGCCCGGCTGTCGAGTACGTAGGGCGCCCAATTGGCGTGCTCCAGCGCGTCGGTGCAGTCCTGCGCGAGGCCGTCGAGCTGGAACTGCCATGTTGCCCGGTAATAGCATTTGGCGTTGAGCAGAGCGGGATCGCCCGGCCGCTGCTGCAGGGCTTGGTCGATCCTGGCAAGCCCCGCTTCCTTGTGTCCCGCCATCGCGTCGAGGTCGCTTAGCACCAGCGCCAGGTTCTCCATGTTGTCGGGGTTGCTGGCCTGCTGCTCCATCAGGCTCTTCGCCTCATCGACGCGGCCAAGGTCGGCGAGCACGTCGGCCTTGAGATATGCCGTGGCAAAGCCCGGCTCGAGCTGCATCGCGGCTTCGGAATCCGCCAGCGCGCCTTTGAGATCGCCCATGTCAATCCGCAGATCGGCCCTGCGCATATAGACATCCGCGCTAGGCTGTTTCTCTATCACGTCGTTGAGATCGGAAAGCGCGCCCTTTCTGTCGAAAGTGCTCGCCCGGAATCTGGCGCGGTCGGCTTCGCGCGACACGTCGTCCGGCTTGGCGGCGATCAGCTTCGCGTAGGCCTCTTCGATGTTCGCGAGAGGTGATCGATCTGCGCCGCCCGCAAAACGATAGCGCCGCACCGTATCGATCGGCGCGCGCAGGGTGAGCCTCAATGAGCCGAGTTGCGCAGCCTTGGCTTTCTCGGCGGGCACCTGGCTGGCCGGGAGTTCTCCGCCCGGCCAGACCAAGCTGTCGGTAACCGTCAGCGTGCTGCCGCTCAGCGCCGCCTGTCGACGGAGATGCACGTTCGCGACCTGCTCGTCGAAATTGGTCTTGCCCTCCAGCGAGTACGCATTCTTGTCCGGCGGAAGCAGCCACTTGACCACGCGCTGCTCGGATTGGGGGCCGGGCAGCGAGACGGGTATGTCGCGCCACGCCGGGCGCGAACGGTCAGGCTTGAATTCGAAGCGGGAGGTGGGAAGATCGATGTCGTCGCTGGCGCGTCCCTGCTGCCATTTCCAGCCCGACGGCAGCGTCCCCGAAACCTGCAACGTCGCGACATTGGCCTCGGGATCGTAGGAATGGGAGCTTTCAACAAGCCAGTGGTTTCCCACCACATTGCTGAGATAGGTGTCGATGAACTGCTCCAGACCTTCCTTGTTGGCCTGGCTTGTCATGGCCCTGAAGGTGGCGCCCGCAACCCCACGCAAGGTCCATTTCGCCTCGAACAGCGCCAGCAGGTCGACCCCGGCCCGTTGATCGATGGTCAACGTGAGCTCGGTATCGAAGGCCTTCGGAGCCTTTGGCGCCAGAGCCATTAGGTCCGCCCCATCGGGCCGCAACGGCAAGCCGTAGGCGAAATCCGGCACATCGCCGATGACATCGTTGCTGGCACCGGAGCTGGTGCCGTCGAGCCAGTAATCCGTCCCGCCGATCGTCGCGTGCACGATTATGTGGTCGAAGTCGGCCGGCATCGGCAACATGGACGGCAGGGCATCGCCCGTCTTCGAGGCGACGACGAACGCCTCCGCCTGGATTCCCATTTGCCGCAACATGGTTAGAAGCAGTAAGGTCTTGGCCTTGCAGTCGCCGTAGCGTTTGGTCCACGTGTCGGTGGGTGTTTGCGGAACGTAATTGCCGCCGTTCATGCCGTTCGCGAGATAGGAGATCTGGTCCTGAACCACCCGCAGCGCTGCTAGCGCACGGTCAAGTGGTTGTGAGTGCGCCTTCTCGATGTCGGCCACCTGCTGGGCGATTGGGCC
>DATJHD010000336.1:0-6655 GCA_035494275.1 Croceibacterium sp. | reverse complement strand
TCGCTCTCGACGCGGTAGAACCGCTGCTCGAGCACGTGGCCGACCGGCGCATCGGTCGAAAGCCGCAAGTCCTGGTCGCCGACGAGGTAGCGGATGTGATTGGTCCCGCGGGTCGTCGAGGCGAGAGCCGCGCCGTAACCGCGCATGGGCCTCAAGATAACCTTGAGCCGGGGCGAGCCGGCGACGGGCCGGACGATGCGGCACCACGTCACCGGGCGGAACATCCGGCCGGAGCGCTGCGAGCGCGGGCAGAAATCGACGACCTCGACCGCGCTTCCGTCTTCGGCCTCGAGCCGCGTCACCAGGATCGGCGTGTTGCGCACATAGTGCTGGGTCACCGCGACCTGGCCTGCCAGTTCGAAGCGCCAGACGCCTTCGTCCTGCCGATAGCCGTTGAGCAACGCGCAGAACACCGGATCGCCATCCACACGGGGAACACAGCCCCAAACGAGGCCGGCACGCTCATCGATCAGCCCGGAAACCTGGCAGTTGCCGATCGGCCAAAGGCGAAGGCTGGGCTCGAAGGCCGTCACAGTCCCAGCCACTCGACCACAGCGCGAGGATCGGCGAGCGCATACCGGGCGGCCGTCGGCGCGCGGCCGCCAACGAGGATGCCGAAGCCGCCGAGCTCGTCCGCAGCCTCAAAGCCGTCCTCGTCGGTCACGTCGTCGCCGACGAAGACGGGGCAGGCGCCGGCGAATGGCGGTTCCTCCATGAAGGCGCGGACCGCCGCGCCCTTGTCGGCCCCCGGGGGAACCAGCTCGACGACGTACTTGCCACGCTTGACCATCAATCCGTGCTTCACGGCAAGCGAACCGGCGAACGCCTCCGCGCGTTCCGCGAGCGAGGGATCGGCGCGGTAATGGAGCGCGGCGCCGTAGGCCTTGCGTTCGAGATGGAACCCTTCGTCGCTGGCGAAATCGGTGAGCGCCTCGAAGACGCCATCGGGAAGAGGCCGCGGCTCCGCTCCGAGCCGTTCCTTTCGCGCCGAAAAGCGCGAGAGGCCATGCGTGCCGGCGAGCGCGACCTCGAGCGGGCCGCAGTGTTTCTCGAGGCTGGCGATCGCCCGGCCGCTGATCAGCGCCAGGCGGCCGTCCAGCCGCCGTGAAAGGGCCTTCAGCCGCGCGGCAAGGGTTTCGGGCACCACGATGGAGTCAGGCGTGGCGGCGATGTCGATCAGGGTGCCGTCGAAATCCAGGAACAGCGCCACCTGCCTCTCGCGGCCCAGTTCGGCCAGCTGCGGCGGTGTGGAGAGCTTGGGGGCCGAATCCATCGCGGCCCCACATAAGCCGCGAGTTGAGCGGGTCAACGGTGAGGGATGGCGTGCGGATCGGCAGCGGAGGAGGGACGCGAAGCCGCCGACACAGCGGTGATGATTCCCGCTGCACAGGCCTTAATCTTCAGGAAACTCGTCCAAGGTTCCCAGGGCGATCCACGAGAGTCTGCCGCGATTTGGGCTCATTCCCGACCGCGCGGACGCCTTGGACGCATGGTTGGCCGTTCCCGTGGAACGGCTATTCGCTCATGGCTCAGCCGATTGTCAGATCAAGCCCGCTCGGATCTTGCCGCCAGTCGCAAATCGAGCGCGTCGCAAGCTACGGGCTGACAGGATTGTTGTGGTTGTGGCCTGACGAGACAACGGCAATGGCAACGGTAACGAGCAGCAGGCCCAAAATGACGCCAAACGTACCGACCCCGGCGAGATTCTCTGATTTTGCCATTGGGGTCGCGTTTCGAGGCGCAGCCGGAGGGGCAGCGGCAGCAGCCGTCGAACCGAGAACCAGTCCCGCGGCGGTGGCCAAACAGACTATTGATCTTGGGATAATCATGGCGAGCCCTCTTCAATTGTCGCGAAGGTCGGTAGCGGCAACGGGCCAGTAGTCAACTTGCGGGCGTCGCAGCCACCTGCCATTTCATCCCATCCAGGAATTGGACTGTCCCCAAGGCGGTTTGCGCTCGACGCGTTGAAATCCCCAGCAATACTCTGGAGAACGCACTGCACCGCGGCCGGCTCCAACCGCGTCATCGCTGCCTTCTAACGAGTGGAGTCGCAGGCTCAATCCCCGGCGGGCCTACCATGATCTCAATCACTTAGCTGGAATCATCGGTTCGCTTATGAAATGCGTATGAAACTAATTTGACTATCGGAATTCGTCCGCTGGCTTGCTGGTCGCGTGCGGCAACAGTTATAGGCGCGTGCTTAATCCTGCAGGTAGCTGCGGAAGTCGGCGCAGCGCAGCCACAGCCGCGGCGTAGTCGCGCAGCGCGCTGCCGAAGGCCATTGCCTCGACAAACCGACTGTACTCGCCCTCGTAGGCTTCATCCTCTGCCAGCTTGGCCACCATTCCCTCAATTCGGTCGCCAGGCGACTGGTGGGCGACCGCGCCATGGCCTCGATCCGAATCGGCGAGGAGCGTCTCGTTCAGCAGTGGCCCGAAACGCTCGTCCTACGAAGCGATGGTCTCGAGGACGGCGAGATCGTGAACATGGCGCACGATCGTCGGATCGTCATTCCCGTCTCCTCGCACGCGGACGAGCGCGCGCCAGGCAAACGCGCTCACCTTGTCGGCCGCCGCCTCGACGGGGTCGGCGCAGGGGATAGAGGGCACCTGCGAAGCAAGCTTGCGGTACTGTGCGATGAATGACGTGAGCGCGCGGTCACGCGGAGGGAGGCGCGGAGGTCTGGCCGAGACCTCGACCTGGCTGTGCGGCCGCAGCGCATCGCGCGCATTTGGAAATCGCCTCCGAGCGAGACGGCTGGACCTTCGAATACGCCTTGGAATGGGCCCAAGCAGAACGGGCCGGCCGCTCGGAATTCCATCGCACTTCCATCGGTACTGTAAAGCGAACTGAGACCAACGTCTCCATCGACAACATCGCTCGCATCACGACCGCTAGGACTTCTTTCGGAAATGGTAGCGGAGGAGGGACTCGAACCCCCGACACAGGGATTATGATTCCCCTGCTCTAACCGACTGAGCTACTCCGCCCCAGGTCGCGCGCCGTCGGGCAGGCGGCGCATTTAGGGTGCGCCTTTTGCCCGGTCAACCGCGAAAGCTCCACCGCTTGACGAACTCCCAAGGGCCGCCGCGATAACGGTGCAGCGCGAGGGCGGGAAAGCGGAAATCGCGCGGATGGACCCTGCGTGCGAGCTCCGCCTGCAGGGCCCGCGCCGCCTTTTCGGAAACCTTGTTTTGCACGGTGACGTGCAGCCGCGGCGCATGCTGGTCCTGCGGTGCAAGCAAGCCGAGAAAGCGATCGGCAAGGTCTTCGCGCAGGGCTGTCATCGCCGGGCTGGAGATCTTGAGAGCAGTGCCGCTTCCGAGCGACATCGCCCCCTCCAGTCGCGCGGGCGGCGGTGCATGGCCTCGCGCCGCCTCGGCCAGCAAATCGCGCAGCTCGGCCTCGCACGAGGGCGGCAGGGCATGGAACAGCGTGACGTGCGCTTCGACCTGGTTGCGCTCGGCCGGATAGCACGCCTGCCGCAGCCGCTCGGCCCACGCCTTGAGATCCTCCGGCAGCTCCGCCGTGACGATCAGCGGCGCAAATCCGTCACCCGGAAATTGATCCGGGATCACATCTGCCCGCGGGCCCGGCGAATGGCGAACCACTTGGCCTTGTTCGCTTCCTGCTCGGCGAGCGTCGTGGCGAACACGTGGCCGCCGGTGCCGTCGGCGACGAAGTAGAGGTAATCGGTCTTCGCCGGGTGCAGCACGGCCTCGATGCTGGCCTTGCTCGGATTGGTAATCGGCCCTTTCGGTAACCCCGGCTCCTCGTAGGTGTTGTAGCCCGTCACCGCGTGCAGCTCCGACTTGAGGATGCGCCGGCCGAGCGGCTTTCCTTTGGTGATCGGGTAGATAACCGTCGGGTCGGCATCGAGCTTCATGCCGATGCTGAGGCGATTGCAATAGACGCTGGCGACGATCGGCCGCTCGGCGGGCTTGGCGGTCTCCTTCTCGACGATCGAGGCAAGCGTCAGCGCGTCCTGCGCAGTGGCGAGCGGGCAGGCGCCCCGCTGACGCCTGGGCCATAGCGCCTTGACGGTCTTGGTCATCGCCGTCTGCATTCGCGCCAGCACCGCAGCACGCGTTTCGCCGCGCTCGAAATCGTAGGTCTGCGGCAGGACCGAGCCTTCCGGCGGCACCGCGACCGGCCCGGTGAGCAGCCGCTCGGCGGCCAGGCGCTCCTGGACCATGATCGACGGCATGCCTTCCGGTACCGTGACCAGCCGGCGGATCGGCTCGCCGTGCTGGAGGATGTCGAGGATGGTAGCCTTGCTTGAATGGGCCGGCAGCTTGAACTCGCCGGCCTTGATGGGATCATGGCTACCCAAGACCTTGGCGCGCCACAGGAACCCGTCGGCCGAGGCGAGCACGCGCTCCCTCTGCAGCTTCGCCGCCACCGAGGTGAGCGTGGCGCCGTGGGGCACGACGAAGTCCACGTCCTTGTCGAACCGGCTCGGCCCCCACCAGCCGGCGCCGATGACCGCGGCCGCAACGAGCACCGCGAGAATCGCGATCGTCTTCCAGCTTGGGCGCCCGCGCAGGCGCATGGGATGTCTCTACCCGACCTGCTTCATAACCAGCGAAGCGTTGGTGCCGCCGAAGCCGAAGCTGTTGTTGAGCACCGCCTTGATCGGCCGCTGCTTCGCCACGTGCGGCACGAGGTCGACGCCCTCGCAACCGGGCGAGGGATTGTCGAGGTTGAGCGTCGGCGGCGCGACCTGGTCGCGCATCGCCAAGATGCAGAAGATGCTCTCCACCGCCCCGGCGCCGCCGAGCAGGTGGCCGATCGCCGACTTGGTGCTGCTCATCGAGACGCCGGAGATGGCGTCGCCGAACAGCCGCCGCACCGCACCGAGCTCGAGCTCGTCGCCGAGCGGGGTCGAGGTGCCGTGGGCGTTGATGTAGTCGATGTCCGCAGGGCTCATGCCGGCCTTCTTCAGGGCCATGGCCATCGAGCGGTAGGCACCCGAGCCTTCGGGATGCGGCGCGGTGACATGGTAGGCGTCGCCCGAGAGGCCGTAGCCGACCACCTCGGCGTAGATCTTGGCCCCCCGCGCCTTGGCGTGCTCGTATTCCTCGAGCACGACGACGCCGGCGCCCTCGCCCATCACGAAGCCGTCGCGCGCCTCGTCATACGGGCGGCTGGCGCGTGTCGGCTCGTCGTTGAAATTGGTGCTGAGCGCACGGGCCTGCGCGAAACCGGCAATGCCGATCGGGCAGACCGTCGCCTCGGCGCCGCCGGCGAGCATGATGTCGGCATCGCCGTCCTTGATCATCCGCGCGGCGTCGCCGATCGAGTGCGCGCCGGTGGAGCAGGCGGTGACGACCGCGTGGTTCGGGCCCATCAGGCCGTACTTGATCGAAACCTGGCCACTGATGAGATTGATCAGCCGTCCGTGGACAAAGTGCGGGCTGACCCGGCCCGGGCCCTTTTCGGCGAGGACCAGCGATTCCTTCTCGATCCCGGGCAGGCCGCCGATGCCGGAGCCGATCGAGCAGCCGGCCCGCAGGCGCGTCGCTTCGTCCATGTCGAGTAGCCCGGCGTCCTCGATCGCCTGACCGGCGGCATCGAGGCCGTAGACGATGAACGGATCGACCTGGCGCTGAACTTTGTGGTCAATCCGCTTGTCCGGATCGAAGCCGTATTGGTGGTCGGCCGGCTTGACCTCGCACGCGATACGACACTTCTGGTCCGAAGCATCGAACTTGGTGATCGGGCCGGCGCCGCTCTTGGCGGCGACGATGTTGGCCCACGTCGTCTCGACGTCGCCCCCGAGAGGCGTTACCAGCCCCAGTCCGGTTACAACGACACGGCGCATACGATTTCTCCGAAACTACGAAGGCCCAGCCATGGGCTGAGCCTTCCTTGCCCGTCCGCGACCGGCGGGACCGTCCGCGAGAGGTCCGAGCGGGCCTAGCCCTTGTGCTCTTCGATGTACTTGTTGGCGTCGCCGACAGTATTGATCTTCTCGGCCGCGTCGTCGGGAATTTCGACGCCGAATTCTTCCTCGAAGGCCATAACCAGCTCGACAATGTCGAGACTGTCGGCGCCGAGATCGTCAATGAAGCTGGCGTCCGGGGTCACCTTGTCTTCCTCGACGCCCAGGTGCTCGACGACGATCTTCTTAACGCGGTCGGCGGTATCGCTCATGTGCTGCCCTCTCGAGATGGGGGGTGGATTTGGCAATCGCCCTAATGAACGCCGCGCGCGGTGGCAAGTGCCGCGAAAAATACGCGCAACCCCTTGTCGTTGGTGCAAACGGTCGGCGATCTTGCTACACGATGCGCGGGGTCGCTCACGAAAAACGCACCGCTTGACGCGCCGTTGCGCCGAGATCGTTTGGGGGAGCATCTTCATGAAATTTCATCTGATTTTGAGCGCGACTGCCGCCCTTTGCGTGATGGCGGGCGGCTCGGTTGCGGTCGCCAAGGGCGAGTCGTCGGGCCAGAAGCAGCAGCAGAGGGGCGAAGCGCAAATTCCGCACTGCACGCACAAGCTGGGCACCGTAGCGATCGTCGAGCCGGACAACCAGTGGTGGCGCGAGCTCAACCTCGGCAGCCCGGAAGCGGTGATCAAGGTTTTCGTGCAGGAATCCGGCTGCTTCACGATCGTCAATCGCGGCCGCGCGATGCAAAGCCGGTCGATGGAA
>DATJHD010000335.1:0-19981 GCA_035494275.1 Croceibacterium sp. | reverse complement strand
CGGGTTTTGTTTCTGACTGCCATTACTTCCTGAAACATTGTCATTGACAGGGTTGTGGGCGAGACTTCCTTTTTCATCAACTCCTTGCTGAAGCGAACCAGGATCAAAGCACGCCACGTAGTTGCACGGGTCGAAAGGGCCATACACACAAATCGTCGGAATGCCTGCTGTCGGAGTGCCTGTTCCGGCATTCCCGTTCGGACTGCTACTCGGGCAGTCCGCCAATCCCATTGGATCGACAAGGTTAACAGGATCATTGCCGACGTAGCGGTATATGTTCATCCCATCGCCATAACCGATGGGATCGGTCTGCATGAAGCGGCCTAGCGTGGGCGAATACATCCGGGCCTTGTAGTAGTACATGCCTAGCTCGGGGATCCATGCCTGCCCGGTGTAGCGGAACCGGCCCTTGGTCGTAAGGCTCGCGGCGCTGCCGTCGTCGGGGATGCCGTACTCGTCGTAACTGTCGACCGCCGTCTTGTTGCCGGCTGAGTCCGTCACCGCGACGATCGAGCCGCGCTCGTCGGCGTAGAGGTAGTGGCGCGCGGTGTCGGCCACGCCTGAGCCCTCGAACCACACCTGCGGATCGTCGCCATCGCTCGTCCCGTGGACATAGCGCCTGAGAAGCGTGCCCGAGCCGTTGTATTCGGCCACGAGGTCGTCGCCGTCGTAGAGGAACCGCGTGACCCCGTAGATGCCGTTGACCTCGTAGAGCCGGCCGAGGGGATCGTACCGCAGCGTTACCGCATGGCCACCGACCGTTGCGCTGGTCATTTTGTTCTCTGCATCATAGGCGTAGCCGTTGGTGCCGTCGGACGTCAGGTTACCGTTGTTGTCGTAAGTCTGCGTGGTGCCGGCGACCGTGGCATACTCGTTGAGCGCATTGGGGACATAGGCCCGACCCGGCACGTTGACCTGCCCGGTCCAGGCGTAGGCGTCGTTGGTCCGCGCTTGGCTGGCGATCTGCGAGGCCGGATTATAGGTGAAGGTGGTCGTGGAGTCGTACGAAGTGCCGGCGAGACCCTGCGTCATGCTCGAGAGGCGCGAGATCGGGTCGTAAGCGAAGCTCGTGGAATTGGCCCAGGTAACCGTCCCCGGATCAAGCCGATAGAGCACGGAGGTCCGGCCATACGAATCGCGCGCGGGATAGACCAGCTCGTGACTGCCGTTGAGCGCGTTGTAGTAGAGCCGGCTCGAGTTGTCGCGGTAGTAGGAGATGTAGTTGCCGTCCGGATAGGTCATCGTCTGCCGCGCGTTGGCCGCGTCGTACACCGACGTGATCGCTCGCGAGGTGCCGTCCATTGCCTGTGTTTCAGTCAGCCGGCGGCCAAGTGCGTCGTAAGTGTAGCTGATTCCATCACCCGAAGCGCTGGTGAAGCGGGCGTAGGTCGTGTCACCGAACAAGTCGTAGCCGTAGAAGATCGGCGCGTTCGAACCTAGCGCGTGATTCAGGCCAGCATTTTCGTAACATTCCGGATGCCGCGAGCAGCTGTGCCTGCGCTACCTGGCGAGCGCATGCTGAAAGCTGCAACCTGTATGATCCCGCTGGGTCCTGGTCGCCGCCTTGCGGCGAAGGAGCCGGAGATGCGGGGACTGTCGCGCTGCAACCGGGTCGATGGAGAGGTGTAGTGGACGGCCGGCCTCAAGCTGTCGCGGATACCGTCGCCGTAAGCGCCGCTGCAGGAACCGCTCAGCTGCGCCGGGAATTCACATTTCGTCTCCTCATCATTGCAGCAATCCTTGCCGCAGGGGCGGTGTTATGGAGCCTCTCGACGCTGTTCCTACTAGTGTTTGCGTCGATCCTGGTCGCTCTTTTGCTACGAGGAATTTCGGAGCCCCTGGCCCGGCTCCTCAGTCTTCCTCAACCTTGGGCTCTCGGTTTCACGGTTCTCTTCTTTATCGTAGTTCCGCTTGCCACCGCATTGCTGTTTGGAGCCACCGTGGCGCACCAATTCAGTGGTTTGGTCGAGCGGATGCCGGTTTCCCTGCAGTCACTGGAGACCCAACTGGATCTTCCGCCGGACTGGCAGGACTGGATAGGCGCGTCATTGAGAAACTTCATCGGAATAAGCGGTCTGACACATTTGGCAGCAGGCGCAACGGGTGCGCTCGGAAGCATCCTCCTGGCGTTTGTCGCGGGAGTCTACCTCGCCGCGCAGCCGGCACTTTACGTTCGAGGGCTGCTCGCGCTGTTCCCGCCCTCGCTTGCGAAACAAGTGAGGTCGTTTGTCGATGCGACGGGAACGGCGCTACGTCACTGGCTCGTAGGGCAGCTTATTATCATGATTCTTGTGGGGCTGCTCACAGGCTTGGGAGCATTCCTGATTGGTCTCCCTTCGTGGGCCGCGCTCGGAGTAATTGCAGGCCTGCTGGAGTTCGTCCCCTACGTCGGTCCCATCGCTACAGGCATTCCGGCAACACTGCTCGCTCTTCCAAAAGGTCTCGAAACGGTCTTTTGGACCCTTCTCATGATCGTTGCTGTGCAACAGCTCGAAGGATTGATCATCACGCCACTTGTGCAGCGCCAAGCGGTATCGCTTCCTCCAGCGCTCACCCTATTTGCCCTGATCGGAATGGGCATCCTCTTCGGAGTTGCAGGAGTGTTTCTCGCTACCCCACTGACGATCCTGCTGTTTGTCGCAACGCGTGAAATCTACCTTCCAATGATCCGTCAGCAGCGCAAACCGTTGCATGAGCCGAGAACCGTACGCATGTGAACCCATAGGCTCCGGCAAAGCACAGCGAGGTGGCAACGGAGGTTTTGTGGGACCGGCTGGCTCGACTCGATATGCGGGTTGCTGGGCAGGAGCTCTGGAGATTGGTCACTCCCGTCCCGTAATTGCGAGCAGTGTATATGCAAAGACGAGCAACTGACCTTCAGCGGCTATCTTGGAGCTCTCCGCCTGAATTGCTTCGCGCTCGGCGTCGAGCAACGCCAACTGGGGCTTGGCGCCGGCCGAAACCTCGAGGCGCGTACCGCGAAGAGCCTCCTGTGTCGCCGCATCGCGCGCCGTCGCGGCCTTGAGGACGGAGCGGGCGGCCGTGACGGAGGCGAAAGTCTGCCGCGCCGAGCCTTCAACCTCAAGCGCGGCGGCATCGGCATCCGACCGGGCGGCGCGCTCGTTCGCCTCCGCACCACGTACCTTTGCCGAGACCCTTCCGCCGCTGAAGAAGTTCCAACTGGCGCGCACGCCGACGCTCGCGCTGTCCGCCTTGTAGCCGGGGAAGAATTCGTCGCGAACGCTGGCGCCTTCGGCATAAAGGCCGACACTGGGCAGTTCTTCGGCCCGTGCAGCCGAGACCCCGCCGCGAGCGGCGTCGGCAGCTTTGCGTGCCCGCTGCAGGCCGGGATTGCGCGCCAGCGCCAGTTCGACCGCCTCGGCGGATGTGGCTGGAAGTTGTGGCGCCGGGGGCAGATCCGCGCTTGGGCTTACGTCTTTTCCGGCCAGTAGCGAAAGACGCGCCAGCGCCGTCTCGAGCGACCCTTGGGCGGCGGCAAGCCCCGCCTGCGCTTCAGCCCTGCGAGCGTCTGCTTGCGCGATGTCCGTGCTGGTGCCTTCTCCCACACGGTATTTCAGCCGGGCCTGGCGCAAGGCTTCGTCCAGCGCTTGGCCGAGCTTGGTGTAACTGGCGACCTCCTGCTGTGCGGCCAGCGCCTGACTATAGGCCTTCACCACCTCGACCCTGACGTTGAGTGCCGTTGCTTGGGCGGCGAACTGCGCCGCCGCTCGTCCACCTTCCGCTTGCACCCGTGCGGCATCGATGCGACCGCCCGTGAACAGCGGCAGCTCGAGCGTGATCTGTGCGGAGCGCGGGGTTACATTGTCGGCGCTCAGCCCAAAAAATCCCTGCGGATCGATCCGACCGACACCGATCTGCCCTTGCGCAGTGGCGGTGGGCATGTGCTCCGCGCGTACCTCGTCCACTTGAGCCTTGGCTGCATCCTCTCGTGCCCGAGCGGCGGCCAGCCAGGGGGAATGGGCGAGACTTGCCGTAACGATCTGGTCCAGGGACTCCGCCGCCGCCGGCGTCGGCGCAAGAGCGACGCCGGCGAGCGCGAGGGCGAAAACAGTGCGGCCCATTGTTCGCCCGCTAAAAGGCGTTGCCTTGGCCTATGCCCATTTTCCTGAAGACGATCGCCGCCGGACAGAAGCCGGTGAAGCTCGACTGCATCAGGTTCAGGGCGGCGAAGATCGTCAGCAGGATCCACCACGGACTGACCGTGAGGCTCAGGATCACGCCCAACATGACGACGAAGCCGGCGAATGCCAGCACGGCACGATCAACGTTCATTCCACCGTCTCCTTTTCCAGGCGCAATTTGTCGATGCCGAGCGCCTGCAGCGCGAGCTTTTCGTAGAAGGGCTCGCTCTCACCCTTGCGGATCTTGCGCAGGAAGTACTTCTCGAAGGCGAGCTTCGCGACGTGGACCCATTTGCCCTCGCTGGCCCAGTTGAGATTGCGCGGGGGGATCTGCGGCTTGGCTACGAAGGCGACGCCCCCGTCGCCGAAGTCGGCAAGACAGACAGCGTTCCAGGTCGCCTCGCTGGTCGGCTCCTTGCCGTCGAGCAGCTGGGACAGGTTCTTCGTCGTCGCTGTCACCATGCTTTCGATCATGAAGCCGGTCTTCGGCACGCCGACAGGGAGCGGGGTCGGCCCCGTCGGCGGGATGGCGATGCACACCCCGAGCGCAAAGACGTTCGGGTACTTCGGATTGCGCTGGTGATTGTCGACGATGACAAAGCCGCGCGGGTTGACCAGGCCCTCTATACCCATCAACGGCTTGATGCCCCTGAAGGGCGGGATCAGCATGCACCAGCCGAAGTCGAGATCGTGATTCTTCTTCGGCTGCGCGTTCTCGTCGACTTCCTCGATGTGGATCGCGGCCTCTTCGACAGAGGTCACCTTGGCGTTGGTGATCCACTTGATGTGCCGGTCGCGCATCTCGCTTTCGAGCATGCCCTTTGTGTCGCCGACGCCGTCCAGGCCGAGGTGACCTATGTAGGGCTCGGGCGTGACAAAGGTCATCGGCACTCGATCACGGATGTTGCGGCGCCTGAGCTCGGTGTCGAGCAGCATTGCCATCTCGTACGCGGGACCGTAGCAAGAGGCCCCTTGCGCGGCACCGACGACGATCGGCCGCGGGTTCGCGCAAAGCTCTTCGAACTTCTCGTGCGCCTTCGCTGCGTGGTCGGTCTGGCAGATCGAGACGGTGTTGCGCTCAGGGCCCAAGCCTTCGATCTCGTCGAAGGCCAGCTCGGGGCCGGTTGCGATGACAAGGTAGTCGTACTCGAGCGCGGTTCCGTCACCAAGCTCCAGTCGATTATTTGCAGGGTCGACCTTTGTCGCGCCGGACCCGTTAAAGGCGATCCCGTGCTTAGCCATCACCGGTGGTAGTTCGACCCGGATCGCCTCCGGCTCGCGCCAACCGATCGCAACCCAGGGGTTCGAGGGGACAAACCAGTAGTCCTCACCCTTGTTGACCACCGTAACCCGTGCGCGACCCTTCACCGCCGCGTTGATCTCGTAGGCGGCGATTGTACCCCCGAGGCCTGCGCCCAGGACCACAATATGCGCTTCGGCCATCTCAGCCTCCTCGATCGGGCGCCCGAATTGCCCGGGTTGGGCTGGTTCGATCCGCCTGCGCCGGGGAATCTGCGCGCACCGGGGTGACGGCGCGATCCGGATATTTCCTAAGGGGCAGGAAGGCGCGCGCCACCTAGCCTCAAGCGAAACATGAGGAGAATTGCGCGTGAAATGCCCCTTCAGCGCCGCGGCAGCTGTGGCCTTGCTGGCCGCCGCATCTGCGTGCGGTTCGAATGAGGCAACAGCGCCCACCGCACCAGCATCCAGTGGCCCGGCGCTCGTATTGCGCGCTGTAGATATGCCGCAATGGACGCCGGTAAGTGCCGAAGTTGCCACTGTCGACCAGGCGGAGGCGATGGCCCGAATCTCCGGAATCCTGACTTCCCTTTCGGTCACAGAGGGCGACTACGTCCGCAAGGGTCAGACCATCGGCCGCATCGTCGATAGCACTCTCGGATACCAGAGCGGCGCGTATGCCTCGCAAGCCGTGGCGGCGCGCGCACAAGCGGCGCAGGCCGCAGCCGATCTCGCCCGGACGAAGTTTCTTTACGACAACGGCGTTTATGCCAAGGCTCGCCTCGATCAAGCGCAAGCCGCTGCGTCCGCCGCGCAGGCGCAAGTGCGCTCGTTCGAACAGCTAGAGCGCTCCGTTTCTGCCACTGCCGGCCAGGGTATCGTGATTGCGCCAGCCACGGGCAAGGTGCTGACCGCAGACGTCCCCGCAGGGTCGGCCGTCGCGCCGGGCATAGCGATCGCCACGATCACTTCCGGCCCGTTGGTGTTGAAGCTCGATTTGCCTGAATCGCTGGCCAAGAGCGTGCATCCGGGCTCGGCAGTTGCCGCCTCGCTCGGTGATGGGATCGATGTGAGGGGTGTGGTGACCCGCGTCTATCCCTCGGTCGTCGCCGGACATGTCCGCGCCGATGCGACTGCTCCCACTCTCGACGACAGACTTATCGGCCGCCGTGTCGCGGCACAGGTCGAAAGCGGGCGGCGCAGCGGATTGCTGGTGCCGCAGAAGTTCATAACGACGCGCTACGGCATCGACACGGTGATGGTCCGCAGCAGGGGCTCGGTCACCACCGTCCCCGTGCAGATCGCGCCTTCGAAGGAGCCAGGACAAGTCGAAATCCTTTCCGGCGTTTCAGCGGGCGACACGCTTGTGGCGGCAAAATGAAACTCGGCATTTCCGGACGGCTTACCAAGGCGACGATCCAGTCCCCGCTGACGCCGCTGTTTCTTCTCGCGGCAATCGTGGTCGGACTCATTGCGACGTTGACTATCGCGCGGGAGGAAGAGCCGCAGATCAGCGTCCCGATGGTCGACATCCGCGTCGCAGCGCCGGGCCTTTCCGCCAGCGACGCGGTCGAGCTTGTCGCGAAGCCGCTCGAGACGATCGTCAAGAGCATCAACGGCGTGGAGCACGTCTATTCCCAGTCCGAAGACAATGGCGTGCTGGTGACTGCGCGCTTCCTCGTCGGCTCCGATCCCGAGGACGCCGCCACTCGCATCGACGAGAAAATCAAGGCAAATGTCGACCGGATCCCGGTCGGCATTCCTCCGCCGCAGATCACCGTGCGCGGCATCAACGACGTCCCGATTGTGGTGCTGACGCTCAGTCCGAAGCCTGGAGCGCCAGGCATGTGGACCGACCAAACGCTCTACCAGCTAGCCGCGAGGCTAAGGACCGAGATCGCCAAGGTCGATAACGTGGGGCTGACGTTCATCGTCGGCGGGCAGCAGCAGGCGATCCGCATCGTGCCTCAGCCGGCGAAGCTCGCGCTGTACCAGGTTCCGCTCGGCAACCTCGTCGGCGCGATCACCGAGGCGAACCGCGCATTTCCGAGCGGCACAGTGCGAGAGAGCGGCCAAGCCGCGACAGTGGTGGCGGGGACGCAGGTGAGGACTGCTGAAGAAGCCGGCGCATTGCAGGTGCGCTCTGCGGGCGGCGCACCTGTCTTCCTGCGCGACGTGGCAACGGTTTCGCACGGCCCAACCCAAGATCAGGCGCGGGCGTGGCGCTGGGCCAAGGAAGGCGGAACCTGGAACAGTGCTCCGGCGGTGAGCATCGCCGTAGCCAAGCGCGCCGGCGCGAATGCCGTCACCGTCTCGAATGCCATCGTCAGCCGGGTCGACGCGCTGAAGGGCCCGTTGATCCCCGACAGTGTCGATGTCGCGGTTACCCGCAATTACGGCGCTTCGGCCAATGACAAAGCCAACGAACTGCTCTTCCACCTCGCGCTGGCGACGGTCTCCATCGTCGTCTTGATCGGCTTCGCCATCGGTTGGCGGGAGGCCGGCGTCACCGCCATCGTCATTCCAACGACTATTCTGCTGACGATGTTCGCCAGCAAAGTGATGGGGTTCACCATCAACCGGGTGAGCCTGTTTGCGTTGATCTTTTCGATCGGCATCCTCGTCGACGATGCAATCGTCATGATCGAGAACATCGCCCGTCACTGGGCGATGAACGATGGACGCAGTCGGATCGACGCGGCGGTGGAAGCGGTGGCCGAGGTCGGCAACCCGACCATCGTCGCCACGCTCACCGTCGTCGCAGCGCTTCTGCCGATGCTGTTCGTCTCGGGTCTGATGGGCCCGTACATGGCGCCCATTCCCATCAACGCCTCGGCGGCGATGGTATTCTCATTCTTCGTCGCGGTGATCATCGCTCCCTGGCTGATGATCCGCTTCGCCCGCGGCGCGCTTATCAGTGGTCATGAACATGAGGAAGTGCACGGCGGTAGGATCGGCGCGATCTACGCTCGCGTGGCCCGGCGGGTGATCAGGACTCGCCGCGGCGCGCTTCTGTTCCTCATTGCGGTAGGCGTGGCGACCCTTGTCGCCTGCTCGATGTTTTACTTCGAGGCGGTGACGGTGAAACTGCTTCCATTCGACAACAAATCAGAAGTGCAGCTGGTCGTGGACATGCCCGAAGGTACCAGCCTCGAGACGACATCCGGTGTCCTCGAGCAAGCGGCCGCTGTCGCCCGCAGCGTCCCGGAAGTCGAGGCGATGGAGGCTTATGCGGGCACGTCGGCGCCGTTCAACTTCAACGGCCTCGTGCGCCACTATTTCCTGCGTTCAAAGCCCTGGATGGGCGACCTCATGGTGACGCTCAAGGAAAAGGGCGATCGCTCCCGCTCCAGCCACGAGATCGCCGTGGCGCTGCGTCAGAAGCTCTCTGCCATCTCACTGCCTGCCGGCGGTTCAATCAAGGTGGTGGAAACCCCACCGGGTCCGCCGGTGATGGCGACCCTGCTCGCGGAAATCTACGGCCCCGATGAAGCCACCCGGCGGGCAACGGCGCTCGAGGTCGAGAAGCTGTTTCGCACCGTCCCCTATATCGTTGACGTTGACAACAGCTTCGGTACGCCCGCACCGCAGCTGCGCCTTCTGCCCGATCGCGACAAGCTCAACCACTATGGCATTTCAGAGCGCGACGTCTTCGACAGCATTGGCGCACTGATGGGCGAACAGACGATAGGCTACGCGCCACAAGCTGGCGGGCGCGACCCGCTGCCAATCCGCATCGGCCTCAATCAGTCGCAACGCAGTTGGAGCCAGGCGCTCGCGGCGACTCCAGTAGCGGCCGCGCAAGGGTCGACTGGGCCGCAGCTTATTCCCCTCGGTGAGGTGGTCGATGCGAAAATGACGGCGGGTGAACCGACCGTCTTTCGCCGCGACGGGCGAGGCGCGACGATGGTCACCGCCGAACTCGCCGGGCGCTACGAAGCGCCAATCTACGGCATGCTCGCGGTTGACCGGGCGGTGGACGATTTCGACTGGACCAAGGCCGGGCTCCAGAAGCCGGTGATCAGCCTCCATGGCCAGCCGGATGACGAGTCTATCAGCACTCTGCTGTGGGACGGGGAATGGGAGATCACCTGGGTGACCTTCCGTGACATGGGCGCAGCCTTCATGGTTGCGCTGGTAGGGATCTATATCCTCGTCGTTGGGCAGTTTCGCAGCTTCAAGCTACCTCTTGTGATCCTGACGCCCATCCCCCTGACACTGGTTGGCATTGTTCTTGGGCACATGTTGTTCCGCGCTCCGTTCACTGCGACCTCCATGATCGGCTTCATCGCGCTGGCCGGCATCATCGTCAGGAATTCGATCCTGCTGGTCGACTTCATCCGCCATGCGCGAGCGCCTGACAAATCCTTGCGCGATACGCTGCTGGAGGCGGGGATGATCCGCTTCAAACCGATCGTGCTCACTGCCGCGGCGGCCATGATCGGCGCCGCGGTGATCCTGACGGACCCGATCTTCCAGGGTTTGGCCATTTCGCTGCTGTTCGGCCTTGCGTCCTCCACGCTCCTGACCGTCCTGGTCATCCCGGCGATCTACATCGTTCTGAGGGACGATCGGCAATCGCTGGCCGAAGAGTCAGCATGACGCTCATTCACCCCGGCCATGTGAGGGATCGCGCTGGAGCTTGGCTAGCCTGCTCAAGCTGACGGGCCATCTGCACGTTTGCTGATGTTGTGCCGGATGGACGAGGGCGAGGTTTGCCATCGCACGGCCCGGCCGTTCGCCGAAGGCGCCCGGTATTTGCGCGAGCTTCCGTTCAGCGGGGCGAAGCGACAAGGCGCAGGCCATTGCCTTCGCTGGATGGCCGTCGCGACACGCCGATGCGAACGAGGTTGGCCACGAAGGTCCGGACGCGGCTCGCGGGGACGGCCTTCGAGAACAGGAAGCCCTGGCCGAAATCGCAGCCGAGGCGCTGCAGGCGTTCGGCTTGCGCCATCGATTCGATGCCTTCGGCGACGACGTGGATGCCGAGGCTCTGACCGAGGTTGATCACCGCGCGGACGATCGCTTCGTCCCCAGGATCGACCTCCATGTGCCGCACAAAGCTCTGGTCGACCTTGATGATGTCGACCGGGAACTGCTTCAGGTGCCGCAACGAGGCGAAACCCGTTCCGAAATCGTCGAGGGCGATCTTCACGCCGTGCTCGCTCAGCAGCGCGAGGGCCCGGTGGACGTGCTCGGCGCCGCGGCCGAGGAACACCGTCTCGGTCACCTCGAGCTGGAAGAAGGACGCGGGAATGGCGGCGCGCCGCAGGCTGTCGAGCACGCGCTCGGCGAAGTCGTCGCGGCGGAACTCGGCCGCCGAGGTGTTCACCGCCACGTGACCGAAGGCGATGCCGCGGTCGAGCCAGCCCCGCATGTCGGTCACGACCCGGTCGATCATCCGGTCGCTGATGGCGGCGGCGACCTCGAGATCCTCGAACGCCGCCTGCAGCCCCGCCGGCTCGCCGATCCGCCCGTTGGGCATTCGCCAGCGCAACAGCGCCTCGAAGCCTTCGACCCGGCCCGTCTGCAGGTCGACCTTGGGCTGGTAATAGGGCACCACCTTGTCGCCGTCGATCGCGTGGCGGGCGAGCTGGACCATCGACGCACGCAGCTGCAGGTCCTGGCGCATCTGCGGTTCGTAGATCTTGATGATCGCGCGGCCCCCGGCCTTGGCGGCGTAGAGAGCGACGTCAGCATTCTTGAGCAGGTCGCGCGCGGTGTTGCCATGCTCCGGAAAGAGGCTCGCGCCGAGGCTGAGGCCGAAATCGAGGACGCGCCCGTTGTGGATGAACGGGGCGCGCATGCGTTCCTGGATCGAGGATGCGAGGTTCAGCAGGTCTTCGTTCCCGCAAACGCGGGAAACGATGATCGCGAACTCGTCGCCGCCGAGCCGGGCGACCGTGTCGCGGCGACGCGTCGCCTCGCGCAGCCGCTCGGCAAACATCTTGAGCAGCGCATCGCCGACGTCGTGGCCGAGCGAATCGTTGATCTGCTTGAAGTGGTCGAGGTCGAGCATCAGCACGCCCACGGACTCGCCCCGCTGCTGGGCACCGGCGATCGCCTGGTCGAGCTTTTCCTGGAACAGCGCGCGGTTGGCGAGCCGGGTCAGCGCATCGTGGCTCGCGCTCCAGCGGATCCGTTCCTCCGCGGTTTTTTCGTCGGTGATGTCACGAACGGTCATGATGATGCGGTGGGACAGGTTGTCTGCCTTGTGGGTACGCCAGGCGCTGATGGCCACCCAGCGTTCGCGGCCGTCTTCGGCCCTGACGATGCGGAACGAGCTTTCGAACTTGTCGACCGACCCGCGGCCGAGCTTTTCGGCGAGCGCCAGGAAGCGCGTTCGGTCGGCCGGATGGAAGCAGCGCTCGGCGGTCTCGGTGAGGTTCAGGGCCGGCTCGCGGACGCCGAGAATCTCGCGCAGGCGGTCGGACCACTCGCGGCGCTCGTTTTCCTCGTCGTAGTCCCAGACCCCGAGCCCGGCCGCTTCGGAAGCGAGGCGAAAGCGCTCTTCGCTCTCGCGCAACGCCTCTTCGGCCCGCTTGCGATCGGTGATGTCGAGATGCGCCCCGATGCAGCGCACCGGATTGCCGGTCTTGTCGTGCTCGACGCAGCAGTGGGCGGAAAGCCAGCGGACCTCGCCGGTATCCGTCTTCACGATGCGGAACTCCAAATTGAAACGTTCCTCCTCGCGCAGCAGGCGTTCGACGTCACGTTGCAGCCGTTCGCGATCGTCGGGGTGCACCGCAAGGACCCACTCGTCGAACGTGATCTCGCCGCTCCGGGGTTCCATGCCCACCTGCTCGAAGAAGCGATCCGAGTACGAGCTGATGCCGTTCGGGGTGGTCTCGAACTCGGCCAGTCCGGTCGCGTCCTGCACCAGACGGAGGCGCGCCTCGCTTGCGCGCAAGGCTTCCTCGGCCCGCTTGCGCTCGGTGATGTCGAGGTGGGCGCCGATCGTCCGCGCGAGCGTGCCGTCGCCGATATATTCCATCTTCGTGTTGCAGGCGAGCCAGCGCGTCTCGCCGGTGTCGGCGCGGACAATTCGGAATTCACCGCTGAACGCTTCGCACTGCCGCGCAATCGCTTCCTCGAGCGACCCCACCAGCCAGCCGATGTCATCGGGATGGACCTGCTTCGCCCATGCCTTCGCCGCGACGGGATCGGACGGCACGGGTAGCCCGAGCTGGCTGTAGAAGCGATCCGAGGCGAGCATCAGACCGTCGGCACCCGACTCGAAGTCAGCCAGCCCGGTTGCGTCCTGAATCAGCCGCAGGCGCTGTTCGCTGCGCCGCAAGGCGTCCTCTGCCGCTCTTCTTTCGGTGATGTCACGGCCGATGCACATATGGCCTCGCGAGCCGTCCCGCAGAACGATCGGCACGGAGTGCGCATCGACATGGCGCCGGCGGCCGGCCATGCCGGTGATCTCGTAGCTGGAGCGTACGCTGTCGCCGCTGATCACCCGGCGATGCCCGTCGAGCCAACGGGCCGCGTCGCGAGGCGACAAAGCGAGGTAGCCGGAGGAAACGAGGGACGCCATGTCCGGCGCCTGGAACAGCTCGAGCCCGCTTGGATTGATGAACCTCAGCTGCGCCGCTTCGTCGAAGATGGTCACCGAATCCGGCAAGCTCTCGAGGATGGCCCTTAGGCCCGCTTCGCTTTGGCGCGGAGCTGTCTCACCCGGCGGCTTCCTCCGGCGTCGGGCTCCCTGCCGCCCAGCTCCCGCATTCATGGCTTCATCGCCCCACGCTTACACCCGCGATCGACCTTGGACCGCCTCTCGCTGACGCGGGCTAAAGGCGGGCTAAGGACATCCACATAGGCTGGGCGACGCGAGGCGAGCCTGGGCTATTCGCCCGCTCGATTGCGCGCCCTGCGGCCGAGGCGCCTGCATCTTCACTCCTCACGGATCGGCGGGATCCCGACTGCGAATGCGAGGGCGGCCTTTTTGGGCAGGACTGCCCCCTTCGGATAATTAACAGCGCCGTGACAACGGCATACAAGCTGCCGAATTCGTCAACCGAGGGGGGAGTTGATGAGCTACATGTTTCGTCTCGTCGCGGTTCTCGCCGCCACGAGCATAAGCACGGCGGCGGCCGCCTCTTCGGACCTGGAGGTCCAACCGGTCCAGAAAGGCGCGGAATCGGTGCGCTACGAGAAGGGCGTGCCGACGGTCGCCCTCGAAATGCACGACGGCGTGGTCCAGATCACGCCACTGCCGTTCGACCATGGCAGCCTCGTTTTCGGCGTCGCCGTCTACAACGACAGCCGCCACCCTGCGAACATGGGCATCGAGCAGGTGCACGTCGCGTTCGGCGGTCAGCCTGTCGGCGTCTTCACCGAAAAGGAGCTTGTGAAGAAGGCCAAGCATCGCGCCATGTGGTCACAGATCGGCCTCGCCCTTCTCGGAGGTCTCGCCGCCGGTGCGTCGGCAAGCCAGCGCGACTACTACCGCGGCCGGTTCGTCACGCCTCGGGGCACTTATACGAGCCGGTTCAGCACACCGAGCGTGGCCGGCCAGTTCCAGGCCGCAGCGATCACCGCCTCGACGGGATATGGCATCGCCAGCGTTCAGAGACAGCTGGACCAGACGATTGCCGCTCTGGGCGACCAAGTCATCCAGCTGACGACGGTCGATCCGGGGGAAAGCTACGCCGGCGAGTTCGTCATCGACAAGGTCAAGCCAAGGTCCCTGCCGGCGACCATTGACGTGACGATCAGCTGGAATGGGGAGGACTACCCCTTCGAATTCCAGCTCGCCCAAAGCGGCACGCCGGCGCCTGCGTTCACGCAGATCGCGATGAAATCCGACCTGACCGACTTCAGCCGGCCGCCGGGAGCGGCGCCCGGCGGCGCGGTCCTGCAGGACGCGGCGGTTCCGAGCGGACGGCCGGAGGACGCCGCACATCAGCAACCGGCCCAGGCGGCGGTCTGGAACGCGCCCGTTCACGGGCTCGATCCTAATGCAAAAGTCCATTGCGACACCTGCCGCTAGGCGCCCGCCCGCGAGCGGTGCTGCCGGCGCGTCCGGGGCCAATGGCAGCCCGCTTCGCGTGTGCCCTAGGGGGCTTCAGGGCCGAACGCGCACGATCGTCTTTCCCGACCGGCGCCCGGTCGGATTGAAGGCGGCGACAGCCTCGTCGAGGGGTGCAACGGTTCCGATGTTTGTCCTCAGGCGACCATCCCGCACCCGCTCGACGATCTCGTTCAACTGGGCCCGATCGGCTTCGACGACGAAATCGATCACCTGGCGATGGACGGGCGGTTCCTCCATCGGGCCGACCACCGACACCAGCGTGCCCCCGGCGCGAAGCAGCCGCGCGGAGCGCTTGCCGATGTCGCCGCCAATGAGGTCGAACACGAGGTCGACTTCACCGACGCTTTCCAGGGGCTCGTTGTCGAGGTCGACGAACGCGTTCGCGCCGAAGTCGTGCGCCGCCTGGCGGTCCGCGGCGCGCCCGGTGCCGATGACGTAGGCGCCGAACTCGCGGGCGAGTTGCGCCACCATTGAGCCGACCGCGCCTGCGGCGCCGTGCGCGATGACTCTCTGTCCCGCCTCGATGCGGCCATGCACCACAAGTCCCTGCCAGGCGGTCAGGCCCGAGATCGGCAGGCTCGCGCCGACCGCGAAGTCGACGTCGTCCGGCAGGGTTGCGAGATTGCGCGCCTCGACGGCGACGTACTCGGCCAGGGTGCCGTCGCGGTACCAGTCCGCAAGGCCGAACACCCGCTCCCCGACCGACAGGCCCGTCGTGCCGTAGCCGAGGGCGGTGACCACGCCGGCGAGCTCGTGGCCGGGGATCGTCGGCGTTCGCTCACGGCCGAGGCGGTCCGCCCAGGTGGAGGGCCACGCCAGCTCCGTGCCGACGAACCCGGATGCATGAACCGCAACGACGACGTCGTTGATTGCGGCTTGCGGGCCGGGCCGCTCCACCAGCTGCATCCCGGCCGTTCCGGCAGCCCGGTCCCTCACTTCTATGGCCTTCATAGATTTGTCTCCCGCGTTCGATCGGTCCGGTGATGATGGGCCTTGCCGAGTTGCCGCCACCAACCGTTCGAGGCGTTCAGCGTCGCCGGTCCCGGCGACCAGGTTCAGGCGGCCGTTCGCAGGCGATCTTCGAAGTAGTCTGCAAGGCGGTCGAGAGCGTCGGCGCAGTCGCCCCTGAACGTCGGGCCGTGCATCAGCGCCAGCGTCGCGGGCTCGAGCCTTGCCAGCCGGCGAAGGGTCGATGCCGTTGCCGGCCCCACGCTCGTGGCGTGGAAGGCTTCCTCGGCCGCGATCGCCGCGGCGACGATGTCGCCCTCGGCCAGGGGTTCCGCTCCAAACTGGGTGAACAGGTCCCCACAGAAGAGCGTCTTTCCGGTCTCCTCGTAAAGCAGGCCGGACTCCCAGGAATGCGGCACGTGCGGGGTGTCGATGTAACGAAGGCGCCGGTGCCCGGATGTTATGAGCTCGCCGTCCTTGACCGCGCGCGGCGCACGGTCGGCGAGGTCGTTGAGCGAAATGGAACACGCGGTTTCGCCGTGCACCACCTGAGCTGAGGGGGCCGCCGCGAGCCAGAGGTTCATCGCCCCGCATTCGTCGGCCTCGATATGCCCGAAGCTGATCCAGCGCAGGCGTTCGAGCGGGATCACCTGCTCGACCGCGGCCGAAAACTGCGGGAACATCGAGCGCTGGCCGGCGTGGAACAGAAGCGGCTCGTCGTCGTCGACGAGGAAACTGTTGAAGGTGAAACCCAGCGGAGGGCCGATCTCGGGCACCAACACCGAAAGGCGGAAGATCCCTGGCCCTATTTCGTTCACCTTGGCTGACATGGGAAAGCCCCCGTGCGATTCGTTTGCCTGCAGCTGCGCTCGGCCAAACAGCTTTACCGCCTCGGCGAGCGCGCCGGAAGAAGCGGGGCTACGGATTAACCCCCATGCGCGCCGAATTTCACCTTAATGCCTCCACCATACAAGAGCAGCGCTCGGGGCCATCGTTGGTCCTTTGGCTCCGGACCAAGAACTTGCCACGCTGCGCCGCGCGATTCCCTGGTTCATCCCGGCCAGCGTGGCAAAATCGGTCGGCCCCGGGCGGGCAGCCCCCGATCTGGCCTCACCTCGCGAGCGATATGGGACAACGCCGCCCCACGCGCGGCGGGGGGAGCGGGTTCATTGGCAGCCCACTCCCTGACTGACCGGCCCGGATCCCAACTCTGACCGTTCCTGCACGGGGTCGAGGCATCTTGGTTAGTTCACGTCAATTCGGACCGTCCCCTGCCGACCCCCCCCAGGCATGGAAATGCGGACGGCATGGCAGCCGTGTGCTCGGCCGGGGGGCCGCGGGGCACCGCGTTATCGCCGATGAGCCCGCTGTCCACGAAACAACGCGAGTTGCGCGATCTCGCGTTCGATTTCTTCCGCGAGCATGTCCCAGCGCAATGCCGCCTTACGAATGACGTCCCGCTCCTGCGGCAGCGTGGCGTCTTCGGCCTGGCGACGGCACTTGCTGGCAAACCCCCGGTATTCCGCTGCCTTGTTCGTCAACTCGGCGGTGCAGTGAGTGACCTTTCCGTCCCGGCGGGTCACTTCGGGGGCTTCGTTCCAGACCAACTTTCGGTACGCTCCATGTCTTCGGCCAGCGACTCCCACCGCATTGCCATGTCGAGGTGGACCTGACGCAGTCGTGCCAAGTTCGTGCATTCCGCGCGGCGCCTGTACATCGCGGCAATATCCCGACATTCGGCCGCCCCACTCATATCGGCCCCATGGGCGTCTTTCGGCTGCCATACCGTTGAAGACGTGCGTTAAAGGCGAGTGACCGGGGCCCTTAGCGGAAGCACTCAGGAGCGTTGCGGGATTTCCCCGGGCTCGCAATTCGTTTCTTGGGGCAATCCGCCTTGTCGCGCTGGCCTGGATCCCTTGTTCAGGAGACGAGCGATGCCGCGAAAGTCCTGTCTGGATGACTCCCGCATTGCAAGCGACGATATGATGGTTTGGCGTGGGTCGGAAGCAGCTTGTCTTGGGCTTTTTGATGCAGCCTCTTGAAGGACTGCTGGCCCCGGGATCCCAATCTGCCGTGCCGACCATGCTGCGCTGGACCTTAGGCGCGGTTTCTCAGCTACGGTCTGACCTGTTTGCCATCACTTCACATCGGTTTATGGAATCGCAGCAACGCTAAGCCAGACTTGGCGTCTTGCGCAATCGGTAAACTACAGGTTTTCTGCCGACCAGCGGCGTGCGCTGGCCGGTGAGCTTGAAGAACTCTTCCTCGCCTGAGCGACTCGCGTCAGGCGCCGCGCCTTCGAGGGGCGTCAAGCGAGAAACACGGTCGAGCGCAGGGTCGCCCGCGCCATTGCCCAGACCGACCGTTGCCTTGAGCGGCGCGCGACAGTGCCGCTGCGCGCGCGGTGGCTGCGCTTTTGGCACCGCGTACTGCTTTCCAGGTTGGTGCCGGGTAGTCGCAAGCAGTCGAGCCGCATGCGCTTGAGATGGGCGAACAGCATCTCGACCTTCTCCCGCTCGAGCCGGGAGGTGATCTACTCTCCTCTTCCTTTGGCAGCGTTCGAGCCATGTCGCGGGCGCCCTCATGGACCGAGCGCATCACCTGGCGAGGTTCTGAGCCGAAGCGGCGGTGCGACGATCTCGGTGAGAAGCTGGCGATGATCAGGATGAGAAGCGCTGACCGCGACGATGCCGGCGCAAGATGGGCTGAAAGATGATCCCAACCCGATCGGCAACTTCTTCGCGAGCGTTGACCCTGATGAACTCCCACATGGTCTCGGCGCACTGACGTGCTGGCCTATAATCTTGGACGCGGTTCGGGTGGGAACAGGTTTGCCCCTTGCGCCACGAGGCGACCAATGGGCCGAGTGGAAGTCAGTCGCATGGCCAACGCGTGTGTCGCCCAATCTCCTGGTGATGACGACGCTCAAGAGGTCTACAAAGGTGAGAATGAAACCGCCTCGACCCGATAAGGTCTGCTCCGCCGGCGCCGGGCTCGGGACGAAACTGGCCGCGGTCAAGACATGGGCTGCAGCTGCCCGCGCCGCCTGGCCCAAGACCCGGACGAAAGCCCTCGCGCGCACCCGCCTGGTCGTCGACTGAGGGAAGGGCCCGGTTGCGACCGGGCAAGCGCTGCGCCGCCGCCCAGTCGCGCCCGACCCCGTGGAGTTGCGCCTTTCCCGCATGTTGCATGTCAGGCCGGCGATCGGCCGGCCCGCCCTCTGCCGGCCGACAGCCATAGGCCCGCTCGACGAAGGCAACCGGTGAACGGCGTTCGGTCGGCACTCACCAGGAGATGTTCAGGCCGATGCCAGCGGGTGCCGCCTCTATGGCTCGACCGATCGGGTGGCTTCGAACAGGAACCAGGTGCGGCGTTCCGCTTCGTCGATCCATACTTCGAGCAGGCTTGCCGTCGCGACGTCGCCATGCTCGTCGCAGACCGCATGAGTCCGGCGCATTTCGCCGGCGAGTTGCTTGTTGTCGTCGCGCAGCTCGGCGAGCATGTCGAGCGGCGTCACGTATTCCGCGTCGTTGTCGAGCAGCCGCTGCCGCTCCGAGATCTGGCGGATCGAGCGAAGCGTCGTCCCGCCGATCTTTCGCACGCGCTCCGCGATCGGGTCGGTGGTCGCGAAGATCTGGTCGGCCTGCTCGTCCAGGAGAAGGTGAAAATCACGAAAATGCGGGCCGGACACGTGCCAGTGAAAGTTCTTCGTCTTGACATAGAGAGCGAACATGTCGGCCAGCAGCCCGTTGAGGGCGCCGGCAATGTCGTGCACGGCGTCGGCGGACAGGTCGGTCGGCGTGCCGAGGACTTCGTGGGTCAGGATTGAGATGTTCTGCGCTGTCATTCGTTTTCTCCTTCGGGGCGGCCCGATCGTCAAGTTCCGGAAGAAGCCTCGAACCACCAGCTTCGCCAGGTTGGTCCCCGCTTAGCTGGCGTGTGCCGGTATCGGTGGGCTGGCCGCCTTCGGCGGCGCCGGCACGTGGGCCAGCCACCAGGCGAGCTTCACCTGCCCGAGGCGCGCACCAGGGCCGGGCACCAGCGTGTCATCCGCAACCTCGACGCCGTAGTAGCGAGCCGCGCGGTCCGCGATGACCTCCCGCGGGTCGTTGTCATGTTCGAGCACCAGGCGAACCGCCGAGTCCAACGTGAATGTTTCAGGACCCGCTATTGCAAGCGTGCCGTTCAACGGCGCGCAAAGCGCGACGTCCGCAATGGCGGCCGCCACGTCCTCGGCCGCCATCGGCTGGAAGCGGACCGGAGGCAGCCGAACGGCGTGCCCGACCGTCGAGATGTCGGCAATGGTGCGGACGAACTCGAAGAACTGGGTCGCGTGGACCAGGGTGTAAGGGACCGGCGATTGGGCGATCAGTCTCTCTTGCGCGAGCTTGGCCCGGAAGTAGCCGCTTGCCTGCAGCCGGTCGGTCCCGACCACCGACAGGGCGACGTGATGGCGAACGCCCGCGTTCTTTTCGGCCGTCATGATGTTCCGGCCCGAGGTCTGAAAGAAATCCATCGCCGGCTCGTCCGCGAAGGACGGCGAGTTTGATACGTCGACGACGACGTCGGCACCCGCAAGCGCCTCGGACAATCCCTTGCCGGATATCGTGTCGAC
>DATJHD010000334.1:0-62745 GCA_035494275.1 Croceibacterium sp. | reverse complement strand
TGAGATGGCGGACGAGTGGGCAAAGCGAGACCAGTTCGAATGCCAGTGGCACGAGGTCCGACGCGACGGCCAGCGCGGCGTCTTCGGCCTCGCAAACCATCGCCGCAACCTGGGCGACGGTCAGCCGCGGGTTGAGAGTGTGACAAACGAGGCCCGACCCCATCGTCGCGTAGTAGATTTCGAGGTGGTGGCGAGTGTTCCACGCGAGCGTTCCGACGCGCTCGCCGAACTCGAGCCCGAGAGCGGCCAGGGCGCCGGACATGAGATTAGCACGGTCTCGCACCTCGCCGTAAGACACCTGGAGCCGGCGTCCGTCCGGCAATGCCTGGACCACCCCGTTCGCCGACCACACGGCAGCGTGGTCGATGAACTTGTCGACTGTAAGAGGGTAGTTTTGCATGAATGATGGCGCGACTGTCTTCATGGAACGGCCGGCCACCCGCAAGTGCGCGAGATGGCCAGCCCGATCGACTTCAGAAGGTCTTGAGCACTCTTATCCCGTATTGTCGCGGCGGACCGGCGAAATAAAGCCCGCTATTGAGGGCGCCGGGATAGTGCTGGTTGGTGAGATTGGTGGCGTAGGCGGTCACCGCCCAGCTGCCATGTTGCCACTCGAGCTGTGCATTGAGGATGTCGCGCTGCTCGAGCCGGTCGCCAAGCGCGGGATTTTCGAACAGGGTCGCCCACTGGGCGCCGACGTGGCCGTAGTTCACGCGCGGCGTGATCGTGTCGTTCGCGGTCAGCGCAAAGGCGTACTCCGCGCCGATATTGAACGTGAAGTTGGGCGCGTAGGTCTGGTCGCGGCCCGTGAGGTCGATGCAGGTCGTGCTGACCGGCCCGGCGACCGGATCGCACGCCACGACGCTCGGGACCCGGGGATCGCTGGCGAAGAAGTGGCCCAGGCTGCTGTGCAGCACGTTGACGCCGGCGTCGAGCGAGAACCCGCCTAAATGCAGCTCGGTATCCGCCTCGAAGCCGTAGATCTTCGTCGTTTCCGGCACATTAAGCTCAATGCCGAAGGTCGGGAACGTCGGATATCCGATGATGACCTGGAAGTTCTTGTAGTCGTTGTAGAAGCCGTCGATCGTCGTGCGCAGGTGCCCGCCGGCCCAGTTGGCCTTCCACCCGGCCTCGAACGAAGTGACCTTCTCCGGCTTGAACGGGGCCGGCTGGCCGAGACCGACCGGCACGTTGAGCCCGCCCGGCCGGAAGCCGGTGGCAACGAAAGCGTAGAGGTACTGGCTCGGGGCGGCCTGCCAGCCGAGCGAGACCTTGTACGAGAAGTTGTCCGACTTCGTGGTCTGGTCGTCGCGGATGTAGAGCCCGTACTGCATGACGTCGACGTGGTTGGTCGACCGGCTAGCGGTGTAGCGGCCGCCGGCCTCGAGCTTCAGCGTGTCGGTAATGCTGAATCCGACCTGCCCGAAGACCGCCAGCGACCGCTCGGGGTTCACGCCCTTGAGCTGATAGTGGCACGCGGGGACGACGTCCGCCGTGAACGGATAGCACAGGTTGATGTCGAAATTGTCGTACGGCGCGGGGAAGGTGTACTTGTTCCACAGGCCGAACGCGCCGAGGAGCCAGGTGAAACGCTGGTTGTCCGGCGAAATGATGTTGAATTCCTGGGTCAGCTGCCGCTCGTGGACGATGTCGTAGAACGACCGGTTCGCGATCGGCAGGCCGGTCAGCGGGTTGTTGAAATCCGACGAGGTGCCGTCGAGGTCGGTGCCGTATTGGGTGGTCCCCTTCTGGTAGGAGCTGATCGAGCGGAACCTGACCCCGCCGTCGGTCTTGTATTCGAGCCTGAGGATCGAGCGGACGAACTTGTCCTTGGCCGACATCGGCGCGTTGGCGGTGATGTCGAACAGGTCGGCGTAGCGCGGGTTCGCCGCCCCGCTCGGCAAGGTCTTGAACGACTGCCAATAGGGTGAGGACGGGTAGGCGCCATAGCCGAGGTGAGCGGCGTCGGTCTTTGACAGGATCGAGAAGTTGTCGCTCGGCTTCCACAGCAGGCTGAGCCGCCCGGCGTACATGCTGAGATCGTTGTTGTTGCCGGTATAGGGCGCACCGCCCGGCCCGGTGATGTGGTAGAAGCCGTCGCGCCGCTCGCCGTAGCCCGCGACGCGAATCGCGAAGGTGTCGCCCGCCGGCAGGTTGAGCGCGAACTGCCCGCCGAGATCGTCATAGTTGCCGTAGTTCGCCTGGGCGTAGCCGCTGATGCCGCCGCCGATCACGGGGTCGTTCGAATTGACGAACACCGCGCCGCCGGTCGCGTTCTGCCCGACGATCGTGCCCTGCGGGCCGCGCAGAACCTGGATGTTGTTGATGTCGTAGTAGGGCTCGCCCTGGATGTAGCCGGGAAAGGTCGGCACCCCGTCGCGATAGGTGATGACCCCCGTCGTGGTCTGGGTGTTGTGCTCGGCCTTGCCGATGCCGCGGACATTGAAATCGTTGCCCTGGCCGAAGTTGTTGACCACGATGCTCGGCGCGGCGAACTGCAGTGCGTCGACATTGTTGACGCCCTTCTTGGCCAGCGTGTCGCCGCTGATCACCGAGGCCGAAGCGGCCGTCGTCATGAGGTTCTCGGTGCGCCGCTCGGCCGTGACGACGATCACGTTCTCGCCCTGTGCGCCGGCCTGGGCCGAAGCATCCGCCTGGGGCTTGGAATCCTCGGCCGGCTGGTCCTGAGCCGCTGCGGCACCACTCCAAGCGAAAGCAAGCATTGACACGCTCAGCCATAGAGCTTTGGTCTTCATCATTCCTCTCCCGCGCCCTCATTTCGCGCCTCGCCGGACGCTTGCGGGCAAGCTGCCTCATATTCACATCGGTTTCAATATTAATTATCGTGCGAGTGAAGAAGATGGCTTGGCGATGTTGCCGTCCGGGCCTGCAAGCCGCCGGGGTCTTGGAACCGACAGCCGTGAGGCTCCCCGCGAACGCCGACGGCGGTCGCAAATCGTGAGTGTCGGCGGCGCGAAACGCGCCGTCGGTGTGACCGTTAAGGGGCACTTGCCGGTAGGTTCCGGATCGCCCAGAGTTGCAGGCGATGCGAACCAGCCTCGATCACTTGCCGGTCATGCAACAGGACGAACTGCACCACGTTCGCGAATTGCTGCTCGGTGAGTTCGCCCGCGCGATCGCCTCGGCCACCCAGCCGTGGAAGAAGAACGGCAAGGTCCTCAAGATCGTCCTGTTCGGAAGCTATGCGCGGGACGACTGGGTCGACGAGCCCGAGAACGGCTACCAGTCCGACTTCGACCTGCTCGTCATCGTCAGCCATCCCGACCTGACCGACGTCGCCGACTACTGGTACGCGGCCGAGGACCTGATCCAGCGCGATCCCGCGATCGGCCGGCCGGTCAACATCATCGTCCATACCCTCGATGAGGTGAACCAGGCGCTCGGCCGCGGCGAGTATTTCTGGGTCGACATCGCCCGCGACGGCATCATCCTTTACGAGCGTCCGGGCAGCGCGCTGGCCGCGCCGCAACCGCTCACCGCGGTGGATGCCTACGAGATGACGGCGAGCTACTATGGCACGAAGTCGGCTGATCTAGATCGTTGGCTTGCCACCGTCGATTTCCAACTGAATCGCAGCAAAGACGATCCAGGCTTTCGAAAGCTAGCCGCCTTCAATCTGCATCAGGCTACGGAGACGGCGTACGCGTGCTTTCTGCTGGCCCGCACTCTGTATTTCCCTCGCTCGCACAATATCAAGTTCCTCCGCTCGCTGGCAGAGGACAAAGAGCCACGGCTCATCGAGGCATGGCCCCGCGAAACTCGGCTGGACCGCCGCCGCTTCGAGCTGCTCAAGCGGGCCTATGTCGAGGCACGCTATTCGGCGGCCTACGAGATTGGCGCGGAGGATCTCGATGCCCTTGGCCGGTCGGTCCTCAGATTGCGTGATCTGGTTGAAGGCCTTGGCCAAGAGCGGCTGGACGAACTGAGGCAGATCGCCGGCATCTGACTTTCCCGCGTTCGGCCGTTTTCGACCCGGCAGGCCTTCCGCACCAGCCGGACTGCCCACGCGTTGCCCGTCGAGCGGGCGCCGGCAACCGCCGCAAGACCATCGCGGCCGTTCGAACGGATCCGGGTGAGAAAGGGGCGGTAATTCCCCCGCCGGTTACGCGATGTGGGCGTGCAGCACGGCCTCGCAGGCGGGTTCAGGAACTCACTCAAGATCGGTGCGGGCGCATCCCGCTCGTTCAAGAATGGCCGTTCCTGTCCCAACTTGGCCCTTCTCGTCCTATCAGCACCGTTCCCATTTTCCGGCGCGTCGAAGATTCTTCGCCCTGCTTCGATCGACCATCGTCGATCGGCGGGAGCTTCGCCGTGACGCCCACCAAACTGCTCATCGGCCAGATCCTCGTGGTCTTCTTGATCGTCCTCGCGGGCCTGTGGGCCGCAACCCAGTGGGCGGCGGCGCAACTCGCCTACCAGCCCGAACTGGGCGCGCCCTGGCTGCGGGTCGGCGGCCTGCCCGTCTATCGGCCCTGGGCGCTCTTCGGCTGGTGGTACGTTTTTGACGCCTATGCGCCGCGTGTGTTCGCCCGTGCCGGGGCGCTCGCCGGCGCGAGCGGCTTTCTAAGCTGCGCAGCGGCGATCGCCGGCTCGCTGTGGCGCGCGCGACAGCGCCGGTTCGTCACCACCTACGGCTCGGCGCGCTGGGCAACCGCGCGCGAGATCGAGCGCGCTGGCCTGCTCGACGACGACGGCGTGATGCTCGGACGGCTAAGCGGGCGTTACCTGCGCCACGATGGCCCCGAGCACGTCCTCGCGTTCGCGCCGACGCGCTCTGGCAAGGGCGTCGGCCTGGTCGTGCCGACACTGCTGGCCTGGACCGGCTCGGCGGTTGTCCACGACATCAAGGGTGAGAACTGGCAGCTGACCGCCGGCTGGCGCTCGCGTTTCTCGCACTGCCTCCTGTTCAACCCGACCGACCCGCGCTCGGCGAGGTACAATCCCCTGCTCGAGGTCCGCCGGGGGCCGGGCGAGGTGCGCGACGTCCAGAACATCGCCGACATCCTCGTCGATCCCGAAGGTGCGCTCGAGCGGCGCAACCATTGGGAAAAGACCAGCCATTCGCTGCTCGTCGGGGTGATCCTTCATGTCCTCTACGCCGAAGCGGAAAAGACGCTGGCACGGGTCGCAACCCTCCTGTCCGACCCTGAGCGCTCGTTTGTCGCGACGCTGCGGCAGATGATGAGCACCAACCATCTCGGTACACCCGAGCGGCCGAAAGTTCATCCGGTGGTGGCCTCGGCGGCGCGCGAGCTGCTCAACAAGAGCGAGAACGAGCGCTCGGGCGTGCTGTCGACGGCGATGAGCTTCCTCGGCCTTTATCGCGATCCCACGGTCGCCGAGGTGACCTCGTCCTGCGACTGGCGCATTGCCGACCTCGTCGAAGCGGAGCATCCCGTCTCGCTCTATCTCGTCGTGCCGCCGTCGGACATCAGCCGCACCAAGCCGCTCGTGCGCCTGATCCTCAACCAGATTGGCCGCCGGCTGACCGAAAGACTCGATGCCGCAGCTCAGGGCGCCAGCCGGCACCGGTTGCTGATGATGCTCGACGAGTTTCCCGCGCTTGGTCGGCTCGACTTCTTCGAGACCAGCCTTGCCTTCATGGCCGGCTACGGCATCCGCGCCTTCCTCATCGCCCAGTCGCTCAACCAAATCGAGAAGGCTTACGGAGAGCACAACTCGATCCTCGACAACTGTCACGTGCGCGTTGCTTTCGCCACCAACGACGAGCGCACCGCCCGGCGCATCTCCGATGCGCTCGGCACCGCGACCGAACAGCGCTCGATGCGCAATTACGCCGGCCATCGCCTGGCGCCGTGGCTCGCGCACGTCATGGTCAGCCGCCAGGAGACCGCCCGCGCGCTGCTGACGCCCGGCGAGGTCATGCAGCTTCCTGCCGAGGAGGAACTGGTGCTCGCCGCCGGCGCGCCGCCGGTGCGGGCGCACAAGCTCAAGTACTTTGCCGATCGCAACTTAGCGAGCCGCGTAACGGCGCCTCCGGCGTTGGTGCGAGGCCGCTACGCGGACCGGCCGCCCTCGCAGCCGCACGACTGGACGGATGCGGTGCGCAGCGGCGACGTCGGGTTCGCCGGCGATGACGAACTTTTCGAATTTGCAGATGAGGGCGGACTCCAGCAGCAACGTTCTCCTGGGTTTCCGAACCTGGCCGAGGCAAAGCCGCAGGATCTCGATCCGGCCTTGGTCGAGCTCGAGATGGACGATGATCCTGCGGCCGACCAGCGGGTGATGGATCACGCGCGCGGTCTCGGCGACGTCGCCCGCGGTTACGGCCTCAACGAAACCGATCACGACCTGGTGCCGGGGTTCTAGGCGATGAAGGGTAGGGAACGCGTCTGCATCGACCGCGATATCAGCGAGGCTTTGACCGCGCTCGCCGCCGGCGAAAGGGGTTACAAGTCGCGGCTCGTCAACGATGGGCTGCGCGAGTGGCTGGCGCACCGGGGCAGCAGGGAAGTCGACGACCTCCTGCGCTTGCGGCTCGACCGCATGACCCACGAGATTATGCGTGCGCGTCGCGACATCGAAGTGCTGCTCGAAAGTCTGTCGCTGTTCGTGCGCTACCAGTTGATGGTCACCGCGCCGCTGGCCGAGCCTGATGCCGCCGCGACGGCGGTCGGGCGCGCGCGGTTCGAAAAGTTCGTCACCCAGGTCGGCCGCCAGCTCGCGACGAACCGGCGCACGCTGGGAGCCACCGACGAGCCGGAGCCCGGGTCGTGAGCGGCGCCGTGCGCGAGGCCGGTGCCGAGGCTCGCAAGCGGGCGATGCTGCGCACCGCGATGGGGCCGACGATCGCCGCGGCGCTGGCCGATCCACTGGTCATCGAGATCATGGTCAATCCCGACGGCGCCCTGCGGCTCGACCGGCTCGGCGAAGGGCGCCTCGATACCGGCGTGCGCTACGAGCCGGCGCAAGTCGAACGAATCGTCCGTCTCGTCGCCAGCCATGCAAGGACCGAGGTGCACGCCTCGGCGCCGATCGTCTCGGCCGAGCTTCCGCCGCTCGGCGAAGGCGCCGGCGAACGCTTCGAAGGCGTTCTGCCGCCGGTCAGCCTCGCACCCTGCTTCTCGATCCGCAAGCCCGCGGCGCGGGTCTACACGCTCGGCGACTACGTCAGCGACGGCATCATGCCGCCGGAAGGCGCGCGGCTGCTCGCCGAAGCCGTGGCCGCCCGGCGCAACATTCTCATCGCCGGCGGCACCAGTTCGGGCAAGACCACGCTTGCCAACGCGCTGCTCGCGGAAATGGGCGCGCTCGACGAGCGAGTCATCCTCATCGAAGACACCCGCGAACTGCAGTCACCGGCGCCCGACACGGTCGCGCTGCGCACGCGCGCCGGCGCGGTCACGATGGCGGACCTCGTGCGCTCGACCCTTCGCCTCAGGCCCGACCGGATCATCGTCGGCGAAACCCGCGGCGGCGAGGCGCTCGACATGCTCAAGGCGTGGAACACCGGTCATCCCGGAGGGATCGCCACGGTCCATGCCAACAGCGCGGCCGCCGCGCTCTTCCGCCTCGAGCAGCTCGTTCAGGAAGCCGTCGTCTCGGTCCCGCGCCGTCTCATTGCCGAGGCGATCGACCTCGTCGTGTTCATCGCCGGCCGCAGCAGGGCCCGACGGATCGAAACGCTCGCCCGGGTGATCGGGCTCGCTCCCGATGGCGAATACGTCCTCATCGACATCACTCCCCCTCGCGATCCGTCAAGCCAAGGAGATTGACCCATGCGCCGCTCCAGCGTCCGGCTGCGCCCGAGCCCTCGCCTCATCCGCCTCGTCGCCGGCCTCGCGCTGGCGTTGCCGGGCCGGGCCTGGGCCAGCGGCTCGGGGATGCCCTGGGAGCAGCCGCTCGAGCAGGTCCTCGAATCGGTCCAGGGACCGGTTGCAAAGATCGTCGCGGTGATCATCATCATCACCACCGGCCTGACGCTGGCGTTCGGCGAGACCGCGGGCGGTTTTCGCCGACTCATCCAGATCATCTTCGGGCTGTCGATCGCCTTTGCCGCGTCGAGCTTTTTTCTCTCGTTCTTCAGCTTCGGCGGCGGAGCGCTTGTCGGATGAGCGCGGGCGGTCCCATCGACGGCTTCGAGGTGCCGCTCCACGCCAGCCTCGCTTCGCCGATCCTGCTCGCCGGCGCGCCGCGGGGTTTTGCCATCGCCAACGGCACGCTGGCGGCCGCCCTTGGCCTCGGCCTGCAGCAATGGCTCGTCGGCCTCGCCGTGTGGGCGGTCGGGCACAGCCTGGCCGTGGTCGCCGCGCGGCGGGACCCGGATTTCGTGCCCGTGGTGCTGCGTCACCTGCGTCAGAAAGGCTACTGGGCATGCTAGCGCTGCACGAATACCGCCAGCGCGCCGACCGCCTTGCCGATCACCTGCCGTGGGCGGCGCTGGTCGCGCCCGGCGTTGTGCTCAACAAGGACGGCAGCTTCCAGAAGAGCTTCGTCTTCCGCGGCCCCGATCTCGAAAGCGCAACCGAAGCCGAACTCGTCGCCGCCTCGGCGCGGGCCAACAACGTCTTGAAGCGCTTCGGCTCGGGCTGGGCGCTGTTCTTCGAGGCGGTGCGCCGCGAGGCACTCGCCTATCCCGAGAGCCGCTTCCCGGATCCCGCGTCGTGGCTGGTCGAGCAGGAACGGCGCGCCGCCTTCGAGGCCCAGGGGCAGCATTTCGAGAGCCGCTATTACGGCACTTTCGTCTGGTTGCCGCCGGCCGACAGCAGCGACGCGGCCGGAAGGGCCCTGGTCGATCGGCCCGATGCGCGCGAAGGGCGCGACTGGCGTGCCGCGCTCGCGACTTTCGTCACCGCAACCGACCGCGCGCTCGACCTCCTGTCCTCCTTCATGCCCGAGGTACGCGCGCTCGACGACGGCGAGACGCTGACATACCTCCATTCCTGCGTCTCTGACCGGGCCGGGCGGGTCGCCGCTCCCGAAACGCCGATCTATCTCGACGCGATCCTCGCCGACACGCCGTTCACCGGCGGGCTCGAGCCTCGGCTCGGCGACGCGCACTTGCGCACCATCAGCGTGCTCGGTTTCCCCCATGCGAGCCGGCCCGCGCTGCTCGATGCGCTCAATTCGGCGGATTTCGGCTATCGCTGGTCGACCCGCTTCATCACCCTCGACAAGGCGCACGCCACCAGGACCCTGACGCGCCTTCGCCGGCAATGGTTCAACAAGCGCAAGTCGGTCGCCGCGCTCCTGCGCGAGGTGCTCTACAACCAGCCGGCGCAACTCCTCGACAGCGACGCCGACAACAAGGTTCTCGACGCGGACCTCGCGCTGCAGGAACTGGGCGGCGATCATGTCGCCTTCGGCTACCTGACGACAACGATCACGGTGGCCGATACCGATCTCTCGGAGGCCGAGCGCAAGATCCGCAGCGTGGAGCGGATCGTCGGCGATCTCGGTTTCACCTTCGTTCGCGAGAGCGTGAACGCGGTCGAAGCGTGGTTGTCCTCGCTCCCCGGCCACGTCTACGCCAACGTCCGGCAGCCGCTCGTCCACACCCTCAATCTCGCTCATCTGCTGCCGCTCTCGGCGGTCTGGGCCGGGCCGGCCGACGACCGCCATCTCGGCGGCCCGCCGCTGCTTTACGCGCAGACCTCGGGTTCGACGCCGTTCCGCCTGTCGACCCATGTCGGCGATGTTGGCCACATGCTCGTCGTCGGACCGACCGGAGCGGGCAAGTCGGTACTGCTGGCGCTGATCGCGCTGCAATTCCGCCGCTACCAGGGGGCGCAGCTCTACATCTTCGACAAGGGCTTTTCCTCGCGTGCCGCGGTGCTGGCGATGGGCGGCGCGCATCACCCGCTCGGCCTCGGCGCGGACGCCGGCCAAGCGCTGGCCTTCCAGCCCTTGCGCGGGATCGACGATCCCGCTGAACGCAGCTGGGCCGCCGAATGGATCGGCGCGCTGCTGGCGCACGAGGGCGTCGCGGTGACGCCCGAGGTCAAGGACAGCGTCTGGTCGGCGCTGGCCAGCCTCGCCTCGGCACCGCCCGAGGAACGCACGCTCACCGGAATGGCGCTGCTCCTGCAATCGAGCGCGCTGCGCGCGGCGCTCGCCGCCTACACGCTCGACGGGCCGTACGGGCGCCTGCTCGATGCAGCCGAGCCAGGTCCCCAACTCGCCGACATCCAGTGCTTCGAAACCGAAGGATTGATGGGGCAGGCGGGCGTCGTCGCACCGGTCCTCTCGTACCTGTTCCATCGCCTCGAGGACCGCTTCGACGGCCGGCCGACGCTGCTCATCCTCGACGAGGCGTGGATCTTTCTCGATCACCCGCTGTTCGCCGCGCGCATCCGCGAGTGGCTTAAGACGCTTCGCAAGAAGAATGTCGCGGTCCTGTTCGCGACGCAGAGCCTCGCCGACATCGCCGACAGCCCGATCGCGCCGGCCATCATCGAAAGCTGCCCGCAACGCATCCTTCTGCCGAACGACCGCGCGCTCGATCCGCAGAGCCGCGCGGCGTACGAGCGCTTCGGGCTCAACGAGCGGCAGATCGAGCTCGTTGGCCGAGCCACCCCCAAGCGGCACTATTACCTGCAATCGCAGCGCGGCAACCGCCTGTTCGAGCTCGGCCTCGGTCCTGTCGCCCTCGCCCTGTGCGGCGCGTCCGATCCCGCCGTGCAGGCGCGCATCGACGCGCTGCTCGCCGATGGCGGGGACGACTTCGCGGCCCGCTTCCTCACCGCCGCCGGCCTGCCGTGGGCGGCGGACATCCTTGCCGCCTATCCCTCCCGATCCTTGCCCCAGGAGTAGCATCATGCCGTCTTTGACCCGCAAAGGACTCGTGGTTGCCGCGCTCGGTGTCACCGTCGGCGCGCTCACCACCCTGCTGCCGAGCTCGCCCGCCCGGGCGCAGTTCACGGTATTCGACCCGAGCAATTATACGCAGAACCTGCTCACCGCCGCGCGCACGTTGCAGCAGGTCAACAATCAGATCCGGTCGCTGCAGAACGAGGCGACGATGCTGCTCAACCAGGCGAAGAACCTCGAGCGGATCGATTTTCCCGAGCTCCGGCAGCTCGACGGCGCGCTGCAGCAGATCGATCGCTTGATGAGCCAGGCACAAGGCCTGGGCTTCGACGCAAGCGGTCTCGATCAGCGGTTCGCCAGGCTGTTCCCGCAAGGCTCGACCCAGGCGTTGCCACTGGATCGCGAGGCGACCGCCGCGCGCGAGCGGCTCGATGCGGCGATCGACGCCTACCGCCAGACCATGCGGGTCCAGGCGCAGATCGCCGAGAACGTCACCGCCGACGCCGGCCTGCTCAAGACGCTCTCCGAACGGGGCGAGGGGGCCGAAGGCGCGCTGCAGGCGGCGCAGGCGACCAACCAGTTGCTCGCGCTCGGCGCCAAGCAGCAGCTGCAGATCCAGCAGTTGCTCGCCGCGCAATACCGCGCCGACGCGACCGAGGCGGCACGCAGGGCCCAGGCCGAAATCGACGGCCGCCTGGCGACGAAGAAGTTTCTCGGCTCGGGCGCGGCTTACCCATAGCGGTAGGCCGCGCCGCACCTGACGGCGGCGTGCTGCCCCTCACGCCGTCGCCGCCGCGGGGCAGGGTGCCCCCCCTCCCCAATCCCTGCTCCGCGGCTCCCTTTTTCGAAGTCTTCCCGCAGGGAGCACGATGAACGATCTCAGCATCATCGACGGGTTCATGGATGCCTTCGTCCGCTACATCGACAGCGGATTCGGGCTGCTCGGCCCCGACGTCGGTTTCCTCACCCGGGCGCTGATCGGCATCGACATCACGCTTGCCGGGCTGTTCTGGGCGATGGGCGGCGAGCAGGACGTGCTCGGCCGCTTCCTCAAGAAGATCCTCTACGTCGGCGCCTTCGCGTTCATCCTCAACAGCTTTTCGGCGCTCGCCGACATCGTCTTCAGGTCGTTCGCCCGGGCCGGCCTCACCGCCGGCGGCGGCACGCTGTCGGCCGACGACCTGCTGCGGCCCGGCAAGGTCGCCGCGACCGGTTACCGGGCCGCCTGGCCGCTGCTCGAGCAGGTCTCGCAGATGACCGGCTTCACGAGCTTCTTCGACAACTTCCTGACCATCGCGGTGCTGCTGTTCGCCTGGGCGATCGTCATCCTCGCCTTCTTCATCCTCGCGGTGCAGATCTTCGTCACCATCGTCGAGTTCAAGCTGACGAGCCTCGCGGGGTTCGTCCTCGTGCCGTTCGCGCTGTGGAACCGCACCGGCTTTCTCGCCGAGCGCGTGCTCGGCAACGTGGTGAGCTCGGGCATCAAGGTGATGGTGCTGGCGGTCATCGTCGGCATCGGCGCGGGCTTCTTCGTCCAGTTCACCGCTGCCGCTCAAGGGCAGGAACCCGATCTCGCGCAGGCGATGAGCCTCACCCTCGGCGCGCTCGCCTTGCTCGGCCTCGGCGTCTTCGGCCCCGGCATCGCCTCCGGTCTCGTCGCCGGCGCGCCGCAACTCGGCGCCGGAGCGGCCGTCGCGACGACCATCGGAGCGGCGGGCGCCGTTGCCGTCGGCGGCCTGGCCGCGGCCGGCGCGGCGCGGCTTGCCGGCGGTGCCGCGCTCGGCGCGGTGCGCGCGGGCACAGCGATGGGATCGGCCGCCCGGACCGCCTACCTGCTCGGCCAGGAAGCGTCGGGCTCGGCGGGCGTCGGCGCGGGTTTTGGCGGTGTCGCCCGCGCCGCGGGAAGCGCGCTGCGGCAACGTGCGGGCGCCGCGCTGGCGCTCGGCGAAGCCGCCGAGTCCGGGCGGGCCGGCGCATGGTCGGCGCTTGCCGGAACGGGCGCCGCTGCCCAGGAACCGGCGGGCGAGGCAACCCCCGCCTGGGCGCGGCAGTTGCGGCGTCAGCTGGACTCGCGCCATCGTCGTCACCTCGCGGTGCAGGCACTGCACGACGGCGACCGCGGCGGCGCCGGGGCGACACCCGACATCAGCGAAAAGGAGGATTGAGCGATGCTCTTCAGGCGCAGCGTCCAGCGCTACGGGCGTACCCCCGAACCCGAAACGCCCTACCAGCGCGCCGGCCAGCTGTGGGACGAGCGCATCGGCGCCGCCCGGGTTCAGGCCCGCAACTGGCGGCTGATGGCCTTCGGCGGCCTTGGCCTGGCCGCGCTCACGGGGGCCGGGCTCGTCTGGCAATCGCAGCAGAGCCGGGTCGTTCCCTATGTGGTCGAGGTCGACCGGCTCGGCGAGGCGCGCGCCGTCGCCCCGGCGGATCGGGACTATCAGCCGGGCGATGCCGAGATCGCCTGGCATCTCGCCCGCTTCGTCGAGCATGTCCGTTCGGTCTCGCTCGATCCGGTGCTTGTGCGGCGCGACTGGCTGTCGGCCTACGATTTCGTCACCCGGCGCGGCGCCCGCTTTCTCGACGATTATGCGCGTTCGGCCCGTCCGTTCGACAAGGTCGGGGAACGGGTGGTGGCGGTCGCGGTCACGAGCGTCGTTCGCGCGTCCGACCGCTCGTTCGAGGTCAAATGGACCGAGACGGCGTTCGAGCGGGGCGAAGCGGCAGGAACGTCGCGCTGGACCGGCATTTTCGCGGTCGTCCACCGGCCCCCGGCCAACGCCGATGTCCTGCGGCGCAATCCGCTCGGCCTCTATGTCGACGCGATCGACTGGAGCCGCGAATTCGAGCCCGCGCCGGCTCCGCCTCCGGCTCGTGAACCGGCCGCGGCGCCGGGTGCCGAGGCCCCATCGGTCCCGTCCTCCACCCCTGATCCGGAGACCCGCCCGTGAGCTATCTGTCTTCACCTCGCGCGCTGACGGCGCTGCTGCTCGCCGCCTCTCTAGCCATGCCCGCCGCCGCCTCGAGCAGCAGCGGACAACGTTCCCGGACGCCCGCTCACGCCGATGCGGTGCGCGCCGCCAATCGCGCCGCCACGATCGAACCGGTGCCCGACGCCTTCGTCAACGCCGGCGCGGTCTACCCCTTCAGCGACAACGCGGTCTATCGTCTCTACGCGGCGCCCGAGCGGGTGAGCGACATCGCCCTCGAGCGGGGCGAGGGGCTCGTCGCGGTGGCGAGCGGCGACACGGTGCGCTGGGTGATCGGCGATACGACCAGCGGTTCCGGCGCCGACAGGCAGGTTCATGTGCTGGTCAAGCCGATCGCGGCGGGCCTGGCGACGAACCTCGTGATCACCACGGATCGGCGCACCTATCATCTCGCGCTGACCAGCTCGCCGGGATCGGCGATGGCGGCGCTATCGTGGAACTATCCCGAGGAGGCGCTGCTGGCGATCCGCCGCGCGCAGGCCGCAGCCGAGGCGGCGGCGCCCGTCGCCAGCGGCCTTTCGCTCGAGAAACTCGACTTCGGCTATCAAATCTCGGGCGACCGCCCGGCCTGGCGGCCCTTGCGCGCATTCGACGACGGGCAACGCACCTACATCGAATTTCCTGCGTCGCTGGCCGTCGGCGAGGCGCCGCCGCTGTTCCTCATCGACGACAAGCGAACGGCCAGCCTCGTCAACTACCGCGTGCAAGGCCGCTACTATATCGTCGACCGCCTGTTCAGCGCGGCCGAACTCAGGCTCGGCGCCGACAAGCAGACTGTCGTGCGGATCACACGGGGTCCTGCCGGCGAAGCCCGATCGAATCGGCGGAGGGCGTCGTGAGCGAGCTGCCCGAGGCCGATGCGGCGCCGGACCCGGCGAGCCTGCCGTCAAAGGTCGCGCCGCACACCCTCGTCCTGCGCGGCCGTCCCGGGCGGGTCGTGCGCTTCAGGCGCGGCGTCATCGTCACGCTTGCGGCGCTGGGCGTGAGCATCGTCGGCGCCGCCGCCTGGCTGGCGCTCAAGCCGCGGACCTTTGAGATCGTCGCCCAGCGCGATGACGCTTCCGAGCCCGCGAATGGGAGCGCCGACGCGCTAGGCGCGCTTCCCTCGTCCTATGCCGAGGCCCCGCAGCTCGGGCCGCCGCTTCCCGGCGACCTCGGGCGGCCGATCCTCGCGCGCGAGCGGTCGCTCGATGCCTCCGATCGAGCAGCGCTCGCCGACCCGCAACGCGAGGCGGCCGAGGCCGAGCGCCAGCGCATCGCCGACGAATTGCGCCAGGCCCGCCAATCCGCCCTGATGGCGCATTCATCCGCCACGCCTGCCCTAGCCCGCGAACCGGCGTCCGCGCCGCAACAGCCGGGACCGGAAGCCCAGGCCGGGCGGACCGCACAAACCGAAAAGGAGCGATTTGTCGCGACCCCCGATCCGGGCGCCGATGTTGATCCGCACCGCATCGAGCCAGCGCCGTCGCCCTATTTGCTTTCGGCCGGCAGCGTCATAGCGGCGAGCCTCGTCACCGGGCTGCGCTCGGACCTGCCGGGGCTGGTCATCGCCCAGGTGACGGAGCGGGTCTACGACAGTCCGACCGGCCGCCTGCTGCTCATTCCCCAGGGCGCGCGCCTGATCGGCCAGTACGACAGCGTTGTCGCGTTCGGTCAGCGCCGCGCGCTCATCGTGTGGCAGCGGATCATCTTCCCCGACGGCCGCTCGCTGCGCCTCGACAACGTGCCGGCGACCGACGCGGGCGGCTACGCCGGCCTCGAGGACAAGGTCGACTTTCACACCTGGACGCTGCTCAAGGGAGCCGCCTTGTCGACGCTGCTCGGCGTTGGCGCCAATCTCACCTTCAGCGGCGAAAGCGATCTCGTCGAGGCGCTGCGGGAGTCCGCCCAGCAGAACACCTCGCGGGCAGGCGACCAGCTAATCTCCCGCAACCTTTCGGTCCACCCGACGATCACCATCCGGCCGGGAACACCGGTACGGCTCGTCGTCCATCGCGATCTCGTCCTGGCCCCGCCGGACGATCGAGCAGACGATGATGAAGGGCCTGAAGCTCGAGCCCGGCCAAGCTCACCGTCGTGACCGCGCGCGATTGGCATCAGGCGCCGGCGGGCCGGGCCGGCATCCATCGCGCCGCCTGCGGTGAAACCCGGGCCGTCGTCGCTCAGGCGTCCGTTCATGCTGCGCTCGTCTCTCGATGGGGTCGCGGATGGGCCACTCGCGCGCCAGTCGCCAGCAGCGCGGTGACATCGTGGCGATGGCGGGAAGCCTGACGCGGGCTGGATCAACCGCCCGAAGCTGAACCGGTAGGCCGCGTTGCTCCAGGAAGGCGGCCCGGGCACGGCCTGCCTTTTCGTGGGCTTTCAAGGGGGGCGCCTCGAGAACGGCACCCATCACGAGCCTGTTGCGTATCCGTGACAGTCGATTAATCTACCCGTGCGCCGTCATCGGGCGGCGCCGAGGCGTGAGAACCTCGCTTGATGATCGACCCGTCATCAGTGCGGCCGGGTGGCCGACACGCATGTCCAAGCCGTTCGCGGCCAAAGGTGTCGGCGCATGACTCAAGCATGTTCTCAACACCCGGCTCGTCGCCGGCTGCGCCTCGCACGGCAAGCGAGCGGAGCATGGAAGGACCGGTCGACAGGATGGCAACGCGCCGGGAGGAGGGCGGCGATTTCTCGCCTGGCGAGCCAGTGCAGCTGGGCGCCGGACCCGCGCTTCCCTCGCCGCGTCTCGGGAGTGACGAGCCCCTGCCGCCGGAGGATCGTATCCTCCTTTCTGAGCCGATGGCGCTCGGCGAGTTCTATCGCGCTCATGCCCCGCGCTTGCTCCGGTTTTTCGCCCGCCGCGGCCAGCGCGACGAGGCGAGCGACCTCGTCCAGGAAAGCTTCACGCGGCTCGCTGACGCACGCGCCCGGCAGGCCGGCGAAATCGACCGGCCCGAGGCCTATCTCAGCCGGATCGCCACCAACCTCGTGCGCAATCGCGCCAAGATCGCGCTCCGGCGTTCGCTCGCGGCGCACATCCCCGCCGACGACGTGCCGCTCGCCGGCAACGATCCGGTGGCCGCGCTCGAGGCGCGCGACCAGCTCCAGCGGGTGCAACGGGCGCTCGACAGTCTCGCCCCGAAGACGCGCGACATCTTTCTCGCGCATCGGCTCGACGGGATGAGCTACAAGGATATCGCCATGCAGACCGGCTTGAGCCTAAAGGGCGTCGAGTGGCACATGAGCAAGGCAATCGCTCATCTCGACCGGCTGCTGAGGGGGCGCCGATGACGGCTAACGGGACCGATTCCCGGCGGGACGAGGGCCTGCGCGAGGAAGCCGCGGCGTGGCTCGCCCGGCTGCGCGGGCCGTCGACACCCGAGGATCACGCCGCCTTCGAGGCCTGGTACGATGCCGCCCCGGAACACGCCGAAGCCTACGACGGGGTCCTGCGGACCTGGGAAGCGGTCGTCCTGGCGAAGCACGCGCCGGCCGGCCAGGCGCGCTCGCGTCCGCGACCAGGAGGCATCCACCGTTGCCGCTACGCGATCGCCGCGGTCGCGGCGGCGATCGTCATCGCTCTCCTGGCCTTCGGCGCCTACGGCACGCGCCTGGGGACGCCCGCGTCGGTCCGGTCGGGCGAGTTCGCCAGCGGCACGGGCGAGGTTCGCACGCTCGAGCTTGTCGACGGCAGCCGCATCACTCTCAATTCCGCCAGTGCGGTGCGGGCGGCCTATTCGGCCAGCGAGCGCCGCGTCGAGCTGCTGCGCGGGCGGGCAAGGTTTGCCGTTGCCCATAACGAGGCGCGGCCGTTCGTGGTCGCGACGCCCGTCGGCCTGGTCATCGCCCACGGCACGGTGTTCGACGTCGCCTTCGACGGCCGGCGTGCCTCGGTGTCATTGATCGAGGGTTCGGTCGAGGTGCGGCCGATGGCGGTGGCGGGCAAGTCCGCGGGGCCGCGACTGCTGACGCCGGGGCAGCAGGTGATCGTCCAGCCCGGCGAGATCCAGGCGGCGACGCGCGCCATAGGCAACGAAAACGACCGGTCGAACGGCATGGTCTCGTTCGAGGACGCATCCCTCGACCAGGTGATCGCCGTGGTCAACCGCTCCGGCGGCGCCAGGATCGTCCTTGCCGATCCGGCGCTGGCGAAGCTGCGCTTCACCGGAACGTTCGACCCCGCCGACGGGGAGCAGCTCGCCAGACTTGTCGCCGCCAGCTTCGGTCTCCAGCTTTCGCGAGGGGAGGGCGGCACGCTCGTGCTGGCGCAACCGCGCTCCCGGCCCGCGTCGGACGAAAAAATCCCAGGGTAAACCGTCCCCGCGTTGTCAAAGCCCCCAGAGCGACGCCGCTCCCGAGCGTCGCCACGGGAGTTGCCCATGAGATCTTTGCGACGGGCCGTAAGAGCCGCCACCTGTTCCGCCACTCTGGCTCTTGTCATCGCCACCGCGCCCGCCTGCGCGCGTCGGGCCGGCGAGGCAACCTATCATCTTCCGGCCCAGCCGCTCGCGGAGTCGTTGAGCGCCGTGAGCAAGGCGTCGGGCGTTAGCGTCGTCGCGCCGGCCGACCTCGTCGCCGGGCGAACCGCGCCCATTCTCGACGGCGACTACACGCCGGAGGCAGCGATCGAGATCCTGCTTGCCGGCTCCGGTCTGCGGGCGAGGCCCGTCGGAACCGGCCTGGTGATCGAACAGGCATCGGCAACCCCCGGCATTGCCGAAAGCGAACGCAGTGGCGGCCAGATCGTCGTTACCGGCAGCCGCATCCGCGGCGCACCGGTAGCCTCTCCGGTCATCCGGCTCGACCAGCAGCAAATGCGCGATGCCGGGCAAACCAGCATGCTCGATGTTGTCCGCAGCCTGCCGCAAGCTTTCGGCGGCGGCGCCAATTTCGGTGTCAACATCAATGTCGGCAGCGCGAACGGAATCGACATGGGCGGGGCCGTGACGATCAATTTGCGCGGTCTTGGTAGCGACGCGACCCTCACGCTCCTCAACGGCCACCGGCTGGCCTACAACGGGGCGCGCCAGGCGATCGACGTCTCGGCGATCCCGCTGGCCGCGGTCGACCGGATCGAGATCGTCCCCGACGGCGCGTCGGCGCTGTACGGCTCCGACGCGGTCGCCGGCGTCGCCAACGTCATTCTCAAGTCCGACTACGATGGATTTCGCCTCGAGGCCGAGGGAGGTTTCGCGACGCGCGGCGGCTATTCCCGCCAGCGCTACGGCGCCACCGCCGGCGCCCGGTGGAGCGGCGGCGGGTTCATGGTATCCTATGAATTTGCCCGCAGCGGCGCGATCTTCTCGGACGAACGCGCGTTCACCCGCCTGCAGCCGGGTCTAATCATCTATCCTCCGCTCGAACGTCACGCCGCGGTGGTCACCGGGCACCAGGACCTGGCCGACAACCTGACCTTCAAGGTCGACGCGCTGTTCAACCGGCGCCAGACGATGCTCGAATTTCCCGACAACGATGCGGGTGATCTCTCGGTGAGCCACACCGAGCAGCCGAGCACCAGCCGGTCGCTCGCCGTCGCGCCCTCGTTCGCGCTCGCACTTCCGGGCGGATGGCAGGCCGACCTCTCGGGGGTCTACGGCAATGAGCGACTTCACACCGTGGCCAAGAATTTCGACGGCACCACGATCTATCGCCAGACTCCGCTGACCTACCATAACAGCGGCGAATCGCTCGAGCTCGCCGCCGACGGACCCCTGTTCGAACTCGCCGGTGGACCGGCGCGGCTCGCTGTCGGCCTCGGCTATCGTCGCAACGTGCTCGACGGCGACTATGGGCCGCCGACCATCCCCGACATCCGCGGCAAGCAGGACAGCTATTATGGCTATGGCGAGCTGAACTTGCCGCTGGTCTCGCCGGCGACCGCGCTGCGCGGCGTCTATCGCCTCAACCTCAGCGCGGCGTTGCGCTACGAGCGCTATCCGGGAGTCGGCAGTGTCGCCACGCCCAAGCTGGGGCTGATCTATGCGCCGCTGGAGGGGATCGACTTCAAGGGCAGCTGGGGCCGATCGTTTCGGGCGCCCACCCTGGCCCAGCAGCACCAGGTCGCGGCGGCTTCGCTCTATCCGGTCAAACGGCTCGGCGGCACGGGATACCCCGCTGGATCGACCGCGCTGCTGGTGTCCGGCGGCAATCCCGACGTCACGCCCGAGCGTGCCCGCACCTGGACGGCCGGTGTCGACCTCCATCCGCGCTGGCTCGAGGGAGCCCGGCTGCAGGCCAGCTATTTCCAGACTCGCTACGCCGACCGCATCGTCACGCCGATCGCGCTCACCGCGCAGTCGCTCAGCAATCCGGCCTATGCCGGCCTGGTTACGTTCGTCCAGGACCCGGCGCAGGCGGCGGCCGCCATCGCGTCCGCGCCGCAGTTCGCCAACAGCTCCGGCGCGCCGGTCGACCCGGCCAACGTCGTCGCCATCGTCGATAACCGCAATCGCAACGCCGCCCTTCAGACGATCCACGGGATCGACGTCCTCGCCGAGTACGGCGTCGCCCTCGGCGAGGGCCAGCTGACCACTAGCCTTGATGCCAGCTACCTGCGGATTCGCCAGCAACTCGGGCCGGGGCAACCGGTGCTGCCGCGCTCGGGCCTGCTGTTCACGCCGCCCGCTTGGCGCGGACGAGCCAGCCTGACCTGGTCGGGAGGCCCGCTCACGCTCAACGGCTCGATCGGCTACATCGGCGGGGTCGACGACACGCGAGCTGTCCCGACCGTCCGCGTCCGCGGGATGACCACGGTCGATCTTACCGCGCGCTATCATCTGGCGCCCGCAAGCGGTCCGGTGCACGGGCTCGACCTGACCCTCTCGCTGCTCAACGCGTTCAACGAGCCCCCGGACCGGATCGCGACCAACTTTTACTTCGACACGGCCTACGATTCGACCAATTACTCACCGGTCGGCCGCGTGATTGCCTTCGGGATCGCCAGCTCGTGGTGACGCGCTGGCCGCGTGCGGCGATCGGCACCGCCGCCCTGGCGCTCGGACTTCTCGTCGTGCTGCGGCCGGGCTCCGCCCGCGCGGCCTGCGAGGACCTGCTCCCGGCGGAGGCGGCCGTGCCGGGAGCCCCGCGCCCCGTCACAGCCGATGATCTCTTGCGCCTGCGCGACATCGGCGAGCCCGACGCCTCGACTTACCGCGATCCGACACCGCTCGCCGTCTCGCCCGACGGGCGCGAGGTCGCGTTCGTGCTCTCTCGCGCCGAGCCCGAGAGCAACGCCTACTGCGAGGGCCTGTTCGTCATGCCGGTCGACGGATCGGCTCCGACGCGATGGCTCGCCGATACGGGCGATCTGATCATCAACGAGGAGCCGTTGCGCGGCTCCGTCGTCCCGATCGGATATGTCACTGCGCCGACACCGCGCTGGTCACCTGACGGCCATTGGATCGCGTTTCTGCGGCGCAAGGACGGCACTACCCGCCTCTGGCGCGTGCCGGCGAGCGGCGGCGCCGCGCTTGCGGTCAGTCCCGCCGGCACGAGTGTCGAGGACTTCGCGTTCGCCGGAGACGGATCGAAACTCGTGTTCACGACCCGGCCCACGGCGGTGAAGGTCCAAGCGGCAGTCGACCGGGAAGGGCAAGGCGGCTGGCTCTACGACAAGCGGATCATGCCCAACATGGGGGCCCGCCCGCAACTTCCGGTCGGCTTGCCGCTCGCGACGTCCGCGGTGGCCACGGCGACGGGCGCGGCCCTGCCGCTCAGGGGCGGCGAGACTGCGGCGATAAAGGCTGCGACGCAGAGCGACGAGGCTACGCTGGCCGTGACCCGCGACGGTCGCCGAGCCTGGGTCGAGGCGCGCGACAAGCGGCCGAAAAGCCCGGTGCGGCTGTTCGCCGAAACGGGCAGGGGCATGCGCCTTGCGTGCGACGCGCCAGCGTGCAGCGACGGGATTTTCGGCGTCTGGTGGGACGCGCGCGGCCGGAAGGTGCGCTTCATGCGCCGCGAAGGCTGGGACAAGGAACTGACCGTGCTTTATAGCTGGACGCCCGGTCGCAGCGCACCCAAGGCGATCCTCAAGACGACCGACGTGCTCCTCGGATGCCTGCCGGCAGGCGGGCAACTCGTTTGCTTGCGAGAGACCTCGCGCGAGCCGCGCCACCTCGTGACGGTCGATCCCGCCGACGGCACGGTGCGCCGCCTGTTCGATCCCAATCCGGAATTTGCGGGGATCGCGCTCGGCAAGGTCGAGCGGCTTCGCTGGCGCAACGATCGCGGGCTTGAAGCGTGGGGTGATCTGGTCCTGCCGCCTGATTACCGGCCCGGCACCCGCCTGCCGCTGATTGTCGTGCAATATCACAGCGACGGCTTCCTGCGCGGTGGGACCGGCAACGAGTATCCGATCTTCGCCTTTGCCACGCGCGGCTTTGCCGTGCTGAGCCTCGAGCGGCCGGCGTTCTTTGCCGAGAGCGTTCCCGGCATCGAGAGCTGGGATGCGTTCAACGCCGCCAACAACAAGGACTGGGCCGAACGGCGCAGCCTCTTGTCGTCGCTCCTCACTGGCGTTGCGAAGGTCGTCGACCGCGGCGTCGCCGATCCCAAGCGGATCGGCATCACGGGCCTCAGCGACGGGGCTTCGACCGCCATATTCGCGATGATCAACTCTCAAGTCTTCGCGGCGGCGTCGATCAGCAGTTGCTGCGTCGATGCCGGGACGTCGATGGCCTATGCCGGTCTGGCCTACGCCGACCAGGCGCGGGGCTGGGGCTATCCCCCGCTCACCCGGCCTGATCCCGATTTTTGGCGGCCCTATTCGCTTGCCCTCAACGCCCCACGCCTCGATCGCCCGCTGCTCATGCAGATCTCCGATTCCGAAATGGTTTATGCGCTGGAGACGTTCAGCGCGCTGAGGGAGCAGGGCCAGCCGGTCGAGATGTACGTGTTCCCTGGCGAGTTTCACTTCAAATGGCAGCCGGCGCATCGCCGCGCGGTTTACGAGCGCAATCTCGACTGGTTCGCGTTCTGGCTGCAGGGACGCGAGGATCCCGATCCCGCCAAGGCGGAGCAGTACAAAAGATGGGAGGCGCTGCGCTCGGACCGTCACAAGCTGGTACCGTAGACCGGCAGACCTAGCGGCCAGCCCAGCCGCGTGCCCAGCATTCGACTTCGGCCAGGCGCATGAGACGGAGATAGTCCTTTGGCGCGAGCACGCCGGCACGCGAAAATGCCTGCCCGACCGCATCCGCCTCGATCAGGCGCTCGCTCGCCAGCAGGCCGCCTAGCAATTGCTCACGAAAGACCGGCTGGTACCGTTCATAGATTTCGGCAACGAAGCTGTCGGGTGTCCCTTTCGAACGGCGCCAGGCGATCGTCGGCGGCAGCTCTTGCGAGAAGGCCTGGCGGGCGATCGCCCGGTTGGTGCTGCCCGAGAACCACTTCCAACTGGGGATCGACAGGCAGGTTTCGACGAGCGGTTGGCTGAGCAGCGGCACGATCATCGGCAGTTCGACTTGCGGATCGAACCCGCGCATGAAGCTCTCTGCCACGGCGAGCAGCTTGATATGCGCTGCCTGCCCGGGGCGCGCGCCTGCCGGAGTTGCCAGCCAGGGATGCGGCACAGGGCCGATCGCCTCGCGAGCATCATCGGTGAGGAAGCTCAGGTCCGGGGCCGCCGGACTCCGCCGCCTCCGGGCCGGTAGGCGGCCGAGAGCAGCGTAAAGCACCGCCGGCACGCTCGCCCGTGCGACACGGCCGACAGCGCAGGCGGTCTCGAAAGCCCCCCGTCCCGGTCCCTCGGTCAACAGCCGGTCGGCGACCGGCGCGGCCGATTGCACCGAGCAGAAAACGTTGTCGCCGCCGCCCCCGGTGACGAGCGCCCGAGCGCCGGATTGTGCGGCGACCTCGGCGGCGATCTGGCCGGTGTCCTGTTCGAATAAGCGGCCGGCCGGACGGGGCAGGCGCGCGGCCGGAGACCGCTCGGGATCGATGCGCGCGACCTCACGCCGCGCTTCATGGAGCGGACGCTTGAGGGCCGCGGCCATCATCCTGGCGTAGTCGCGCTCGTCGCCGAGCGAATCGCGCGTCGTCATCGTCACCAGGTCGAAAGGGATGCGACCCTTGGCGAGACTCGCCGCGACGATCGACGAGTCGAGGCCGCCTGACAGGAGCAGCAGCACGCGATCGAACGAGGCGGCCCGCGCGTTGACGCAGGCGAGCACCTGACGCCGGACCCGATCGGCCAGTTCATCGACCGACGCCTGTTCCTCCGACGGGGAGATGTTCCATGGCGACCAGAGGGTGTTGATTCGGGAGTTCCCGCTCGTGATCGTCAGGCAATCGCCGCCGAGCAATTCCGCGACGCCAGCGAGGCAAGTTTCAGGGCCCCGCAGGTCCTTCCAGGCCAATTCCCTGACCAGCGCTCCGACAGCGAGGCTCGGGCGCAGAAGCTGCGCATCGGTGAGGAGGGCGACATCGGAGGCAATCGCGCACGTCGGGCCCGAGACAAGATAGTAGCTGGGCAATTCGCCGAACGGCGCGCGGACGATGATGGTTTCGAACTCGTCAGCTTCAAGAATGGCGATGTAGTCGCCCCAATATCGGTCGATCAGGCGCTGCCCGCGCGAGGCGACGATCCGTCCAGTTTCGACATCCCCAAGGATCTCGACCGGCTGCGGATGATGGCGATCGAACAGGGAACCGAAGATTGCCCCACCGGGGAAATTGCGAACGGGCATGCCGCTCGTTGCGATCGTGGTTCGCCTGGTGATGCTGACCTCCAGGGGTGGTTGCAGCTTGAGCAGCCGGGACGCGATCCGCTTGCCGAAATCGCTGTCGGGCTCGCCGCGGCTGACGATCGCGAGAAACCGTTGCGTCATCAGAGAATCAGGATCGGCGTGTAACCACGTACGCCGTCACAACTGTCGTTGAGCAAGAGATTGTCCCTTTGCACCCAGGCATGCGCCGAGAACGGCCGCACCCGCACCCCGATGACAAGGTCCGCCCTTTCGCCCCGGACGGCCAATCGGCGCACGAGGGCCAGCGAACGGACGAGACACTGGTCGTGCGAGCGGACGAGCAGCGCACAAAGGTGGGAAGCGGCGACCTCGCGTTCGATAGTCGCCGGATCGCTTGCTCGGACGCGGACACGGGCCTTGCGCGCTGCGGTGGTGCGCAGCGCGACTGCCAGACCGCGAAGGCGCAGCGTAAAGCGGGTGGCCATCACGCTGGCGAGTGCTCGCACAATCGCGATCAAGGTAACGGTGGGCAAGCATCGATCGAGGAGGCTCGCCGTGGCAGTATACGTCTTCGGGCACGGCCGGATCGGCAGCGCGTCCGGCCTGTCGACAAGAAGCCGTTTCTCGAGCAGCTGGTCGATGCAGGCATCATGGTTATTCTGGGTCGATTCCCGCAGCAAGCAGCGGAATGCAGCCTCGGCCGAAGCAACGAGGCCGTAATAGCGATCCGTCGCGACATCGAGGAAGACGAGGTGTCCGCTCGCCTCGCAAAAACTGATACCCGGGCGCAGGCCGAGGGGCATGGTGACTGTCCGGAGCGAGACGCGCGGCGGCGAGCGCCGCGCGTCCACGTCTCAATCGTCGGTGAGGCCCGGCCGGTCCTGGCCGGAAAATTGGTCCTGGGGTTCGCCCTTGGGACCCATCGTCGCATGGCTGGCGACGTCGAGTTCGACGAAGATGCTGTGTTCGCGATTCATGAGTGGTACTCCTGTGGTTCGCTGCCGATAGTGGCAGCAACAGGAAGGGTACGGCGCCCGCTCACGTGTCCGAAGTTTATAACAAGTGTATTTGCCGAATATAATTCGGCACCTATCAGTCGGCGCGATAAAGCGCGCGCACGATGCCCGCGGACAGACGGACTCGGCGACGATGATAAGCGGTTATGCGGCGAAGCAGGTTCAGTTTGTCGCCCGCACCCCGGCAGGCCGCTTCGAGCGCGCCGAACTCGTCGTCGGCATCTTCGATTACCAGCGGTTCGACCAGGCGCGCGGCATGAAGCCGGGCGTTGATCCGCTCGAGCGCTCGGCCGTGCTCGGAGTTCAATGATCGGCGGCCGATCGCGGCGAATAATGTCTCGACCCGCCGCGCGAGCGACGGCTCGCCATCGAATGCATCGGATCCCGAGATAAGCGAGGTGTGAACGTTGCCCGTCCGTGGCCGCCCTCGCACGGCGAGCCCCAGCAGGTCGGCGCACCAGGCATACATGTCCTTCAGCCCCGGCTCGTCGATCGCGGGCACATGAAAGCCGCTCCCGGTCCGGCTCTCGACCAGGTCCTCGCCGACCAGCCGATCGAGCGCCTCGCGTACCGGTGTCGTGCTCGAGTTGAGGTCTTCGGCGAGCATGGCTGGATCGAGGCGGTCGCCCGGCCTAAACCGACGCTCCATCATCGCCCGTTTCAGCGTGTCGTACACACGTTCGGCGGTCGGGCCGGCGTTCACCGGCGGGTGCACTCCTGCTCGCTTCGCCAGGCCTCGGCGAGCTCGCGCTGGTCCGGCCGCAAAGCGTCGATAGCGCCGAACGGGGTGTCCCGGTCGTGGACGAACAGGACCGACGGACAGCGGCCCTCGAAGTTGCCGAGATTGGGACGATGCTGGCGATAGCCGACCAGCGCGGCGAGCTCGGGCGGGAAGCCGCGCGCGATGTCCGGAGGATAGGCGAGATACTGGTTCTCGTAGGTCTTGAGCCAGCCCAGCGAATAGCCGATGACGACGCCGCGGCGTACGCCGTCGCTGCGGTTTGCGCCAGCGCCGTGAAGCGTCGAGCCGAGGAACAGCAGCGCCGAGCCCGGCTCCATTTCGGCGGCAATCGGCGCGTGGCTGGGCTCGGGCTCGAGCGCGGCCCGGCCGTGGCTGCAAGGCCAAACGCGGGTCGCGCCGTTATCCTCGGTGAAGCTCGTGAGCGGCCACATAACGTTGACCAGATATTCGGCCTCGCCGCGCTCGACCTGCCACATGTTGTCGTCGCGATGCGGCAGTTGCGCCGGCGCGCCGGGGTGGACTGCGATCGCCTGCGTCGTGTTGAGCTGGACGCAGTCGCACCACGGCCCCAGCACCTGTTCGACCGCGCCAAGGATCTGCGCGTGCTGGACCAGCGCCGGGACATGGGTGGAGCGCAGCAGCAGCCGTCCGAACCGCTTGGTGGTGTTGCCGTAGAACGCACCCTCGCCGAACGGCGTGCGCTCGAAATAGGCCGCTAGGTCGCTGTCGAGGGCGGCAATGACCGATCGCGGAAGCGCATCCCTAACGAGGCAATAGCCCCGCTCCGCCAGCTCGGCGGCGATGGCCTGGGATTGGGCAAGTGGTGCTTCTGCCATCGTTGCCGTCCTCAAGCCGCTTCGCACAAGTCGCTCACGAGGCCTGGGTTCGGCACCACGCCCGCGGCGCGCAGCAGCGCGGGGGTCTCGGCATCGATGTCAATCCTCAGGGCCGCGAGGAGCGCGCCGCCGTAACGCCGGGCCGGCCCAAGCTCGCGGCAGCGCCAACCGAAGTCGACCACCTGGCGGCACCAGCCGAGCTCAGCGATCGCGCTGTAAGCGGCGATGCCGTGCTCGAGAGCAACGTCGGCAAGCGCCGTCACAAGCGTGTCGCGCACCCGGCGCCGCTCCATGGCCGACAGGCGGCGGTCGAGGCAGAACCGGGTGACCTCGCGAATGGCCGCGCCCGCCGGAACCCCCGCGGCGCACAGCTCGGGATATTGGCTGCCGAGGATATGCGGCCGGTCGGTGCGCAGCAGACGGGCCGAGCCGAGATGCCGCCCGCCGGCGTCGGCCAGGACGAGATACGTCGCGTGCTCGTCGTCGTACTGGTCGCGCTCGTAGCGGCCGTCGACGACCGGCACGTCCCACCTGAGAAGGTCAACGAATACTGATTTGCGGGCGGCGAACATGGCGCGCAGCACCTCGTCGCTGGCCGGCGCCTTGCCCGAGCGGATGACATGCAACATGGCTTGCGGACCCTTTTTGACCGTGACCGGCCGAAAATGTCCGCTGCCGGCGCGCGCCGGCTATGCCCGAAAAGGGGTATGTTCAGCGGCGGAAGAGATCGCTGAAGCTGAGCGTTCCGTCGAACAGTGTCCGGATCGCCAGCAATGTCCGCTTGTTCACCCCGTAGCGTTCGCAGGCCTGCTTGATATGGCGCGCCACGGTCTCCTCGCTGACGCCGAGAATGCGCGCGATTTCCCAATCTCCCTTGCCGCGCGCGACCCACAGCACGCAGTCGCGTTGCCGATCGGTCAGTTGCGGCGCTTCCTCGTCGCGCTTGCCGCGGCCGGACCACAGCCGGCGGGCAGCCTCGAACGCGAACGCGCCGGCAAGCTGGGCGATAGGCAGCATCGCCTCCTGGATCGGCCGGTCGGCTTCGCTGGCGAACGAGCACGAGCCGTGCGCCTCGCCGGGAACGTTCGCCGGGACGGTGAAACCGTCGCCGATCCCCTGCTCGCGCCCGAGCGCGAGGATCCGCCGGTCGTGAGCGGTCAGCGGGATCATCCGTGGCATCTGCGACCAGCGGAAGCCGACGCTCGTCACGTGGCTTGCGCGGTGGACGGGATCGCTGACCCCGAGTGCCTGCGCGTCGTAGTAGTCGGCCCACTGGGCTGGATAGTTGTGCAGCCGGATCGCCCTCTGGCCGGCCGCGAGGACGTCGACGTGGTGGGTCACGGCGAAATATTGGAAACCGAGATCACGCGTGATCGCCCGCAAAACCCTGCCCAGCTCGTCAGCATCGCCGGCCGCCTCGACCAGGCTGGCGAACTGCAGCGAAAGCTCGTGCAGCCGCATCGGTCATCGTCACGGCCATGGGCGGCGTCCCAAGCCGCCGTCGATCCCGCAGCCGTCCTTTCCCCCTGCTTCGGGCCGGATGACGGGTCCTCACGCCGCCCCCCGGCGAGTGAAACGCTTGATAAGCTACAGCATATCCGGCGCGGCTCCGGAATCAAGGGGGTCCCGCCGCCCTGGCGCGGACTCGCGTGACGTGACGACCGGGGGCCGACCGGACTGGCACGATGGCGAGGCCTACGCCCGGCTCGTCAGCGTCGACCGCGCCGGGCTCATGTGGGAATGGCTGAGGCGCGACAGCGGTTATGTCGCCTGGCATGCCCGCGCAAGCCGCGCCACACGCGGGGCCGAGGCGGCCCACTGGGGGCTTCACTTTCGCCGAACACCCCAATCGCGCGGCACCCGATGCCCGCATCGTCTGGCATGCGAACTTCGATCCGACGATCCTGCCGGTTCGCGCGATGCCGGCCGATCCGGCCGATCCCGACGCCATCCGGCTCGACGCGCTCGCGCCCTGGCTGACCGTCGTTGCCGGCATCGACGGCCAGGAACACGCGGTCGTCTCGGACGGCCGTCATCACCTGCGCTTCGACGTCGTGAGCGGCCGCCTGTCCGGCAGCGATGCCGTCGTCCTCGACTACGTCCTGCGGGGCGTCCATTCGGCCGGCCCCCGGCTGCTGACGCTGCGGCGCCTGCTCGGCGTGTGCCGCCTGGGGCACTTTCCTGCCGGTCTTTTCCCGGCCGATCCCAAGATGCCGAGGCTGGTCGCCACGCTGCGCGTGGGCGACGCGCTGCACACCGGAGCGAGCCAGCGCGAGATCGCAAAGGTTCTTTTCGGGGCCGAGGCAGTCGCGTTGTACTGGGACGGCCGCTCCGACGCGGTGCGCTCGCGCTTGCGCCGCCTCGTTCGCGAAGCCCGCGCGATGACCGCCGGAGCCTACCGGCGGCTGCTGTGGCGCGCGCCTTGATTTTCGCGCTCACGCAGGCACCCGTCGCGGGCATTCACTCCGGCGAAACGATCAGGGTAAGCGTTCCGGTATAGGCTCGGCCGCGCGCTTCCTCGAGATGCGCGGGGTCGAGGGCGACGACGAGGGCGGCCGCGCCCCTTCCGCCGGCGCACTCGGCCCGAGACGCGGCGACATTGAGGTTCGCGCCGGCCGCTCCGGGAGTCAGCCACGAGACGGTGTAGCCGATGGTATGCTCGCCGTTGGAAAGCTCGAGCGCGCCCGCCTCGCCGCTGCCGATCGCCGAGACGGCGAGCGCGCCCGTCGCCGAATTGCTCGACAGGCACAGCCTTTGCGAGAGCGCGCCTGCCGTCCGGCCGCTCGCGTCGAAAACGACGTCGTCGGGTGCCGAGATCCGCGCGCGCGGGGCGATCGAGACGGTGATGCCGATCGTTCCGGTCGACACGGCGCCGAGCGACCCCTGCTGCGCCGCTTGGACCTGGCTCGCCGCCATAAGCGCCGACAAGCCGACTAGGATGGTGGCCACCCGGCGAGAGAGTTTTCCGCCCATGCGCCGACACTCCCTTGCGTTCCCGCCCGCGCCCTCGCGCGAATTTCCCGCGCCGAAAACGCGCCGCGGGATCGTTCGATCCTCCATCACGCGCGAATTGCCGCCTTTCGATTGCCGTGGTTATCCGCAATCCCACGTAGGGTCTCGCGCGCACCGCCCCGATTGCGCCGGCACCGGGGCGTCGCCGGGCCCGGCGGCTTGCGGTCCCGTCGCGTGGCGCGCCCGTATGGTGAACGAGCCATTCAATACTCTGCGACAACCGATCGTCATCATGCCCGGTAGGATTGCCGCAAGGCCTTGCCGCAATAGCGGCCGACCGGCGCCTGCGCCCGGAGAAGAAGGTTGCGGCCCTTTGGACAAGAGATCGCTGGCTCTCACCCTGGTGCGAAGCCTCACGCCGGCGGAGCGCGAGGCGCTGCTCGGCCTCGCCGCTGGGGAATCGCTGGCCGGCCTCGCCCGGCGGCTGTCGATCGGCCTCGCCGATGCCGCCGCGATCAAGCGTTCGATGAAGCTGAAACTGGCGGCGGTGCGGGATGCCGATGCCGTTCGCATGGCGCTCTATGCGGAATGGCAGGACTGACGGGCGACGCATTTTTTGGGGCGCGGATCCGCGCGGGCGCCCTTTCGCCGTTGCGGGCGGCGGCGCGTGCAGGATGGGCCTTTTGAAGGCTCGGTTTGACGACACGCGAACGAAAGCAGAGGGCGCGATCTTCCCGTGCCATCAACGTATCAGGAGCCAGCGGATGTCGCGGCTGGACACCGGTGGAGGGCCTTGAGCGACCACCGCCTCACGATTGACCGATACCCTGCCAGCTGGGGCCTCTCCCCGGACTATCCGCTGATCGGGCGAAGCTATTTCCGAAGAGCGCAGCCGCGATCGAATCGGCCTCGCCCTGCACCTCCGCTCCGTATCAGCTGTCCCGGTAACTCATGCTCGAGGACGGCGCCGCGAACGGGCGAGGGGCCTTCCGCGCCCACGTGGGAGGGAAAGCGGCGTCCAGTCCGCCCCGAAGCGCGATGCGCACCGCGTCGCAGGTCTGGACGGCGCCGAGCTTGGCCATCACGGTCCGGCGAAGGTCCTCGGCGACCGCGAGGCCGATCCTCAACCGCCGCGCGGTCATTCGTGTCGATTCGCCGGCGGCGACTCCCGCGAGGAATCCGAGCTCGATCGCATCGAGCTTCGCCAGCCTTGCCCGGGCCTCGGCCACGAGGCCCCCTCTGTCGCCGCCGCCCGGGGAACGGCCCTGCACATGGCCCGGTCGGAGATACTGCATGCGTTCTTCCCAGCCCGATTTCGTTGACGGCAAGTTCAACGACCCGTTTCTAGGCCGGGTGCCACCGGCATAATACCTAGCAGAAATACCGTAGGCTTCGCGCAGGATCCCGCTGTGCGGTGGCGGCGGTGCGCCAGGCCGGGCGCGCAGGTGCGGGTATTTTTCCCGATCGTGGTATCCTTCGCAAAGTCATGCGGAATCGTCGGATAGGCCCCTTGGAAAACAGCTCCCCCGTCCATGTCATCGACGACGACCGCGAGATGCGCCTCTCGCTCGCGCTGCTGTTGCGGTCGATGGGTTTTGCCGCGGGCTCGTTCGCCGGCGCCGCCGACTTTCTCGATAGCCTGGCAGGCCTGCCACCAGGGCCGATCCTGCTCGACGTGCGGATGCCGCACATCGACGGCCTTAGTCTGATGGAGATGCTGGCCGGCCGTAGGCTCGGATGGCCGGTCATCATCATGACAGGACACGGAGACGTGCCGATGGCGGTAAAGGCGATGAAGCTTGGGGCGATCGATTTTCTCGAGAAGCCGTTCACGCCGGCCGCGCTCGGCGGCGCGCTCGGCCAAGCCCGCGGCATCCTCGAGCAGGAGGACCAGCTGACGGCCCTGAGAAACGAGGCGCGCGCCTCGCTTGCCCGCCTAACCAGGCGGGAGAGCCAGATCGTCGAGGGGATCGTCACGGGCCTGTCCAACAAGGCCAACGCCCATGCGCTTGGCCTGAGCGTGCGCACCGTGGAGATGCACCGGCGCAACGCGATGCGGAAACTGGGACTGCGCAGCGTTTCCGACCTGGTGCGGCTCGCCGCGACGGCCGCTTTGCTTCCGCCCGAGCCGTGGATGGCTTCCTGAGGGCAGCCGCGAACGCCCTCAGGCCTCGAGGGGGCGCGATTCCCGGCGCGCTACCGCCAGCGGCAGCGTGAAGCGGAAGAGCGCTCCCCCTTCGCTGGCATTTTCGGCCGTGATCCTGCCCGAATGCGCTTCAACGATCGTGCGGCAAATGGCGAGGCCGAGGCCCGTCCCGCCGGGCTTGCCGGTCACGAACGAGTCGAACAGAGTCTCCATAAGGTGCGGAGCGATTCCCGGGCCGGTGTCGCGCACGCAGACTTCGGCCACGCCGTCGATCCGGCTCGTCGAGACCAGGATCTTGCCGGCGTCGTGCCCGGCCAGGGCGTCGCGGGCGTTGCGCACCAGGTTGATGACGACCTGCTGAACCTGGACGGGGTCGCCCATCGCTTCGAGGCCCTCGTCGCAGGCGAAGGTCGCCTCGAGACCGGGGGGCGCGCCGGCGAGGGCAATCGTGCCTGCTTCGCGGACGGCCGCTTCGAGGTCGAACGGAACCGGCTGCGCCCGGCGTCCCCTCGTCATGTCGCGCACGCCGCGGATGATCTCGCCGGTCTTGAGCGCCGACCGCTCCACGCCGTCGAGGATGTCTTGTGCGGCTCGGTGATCGGCGGAGCGCGGGTCCATCAACTTGCGCAGGGCGGAGACGTAGTTCGCGATCGCCGCGAGGGGCTGGTTCAGCTCGTGCGCGAGCGTCGATCGCATGGCGTCCATGGCGCTCGCGCGGGACAGGTGGATGAGCTCCGTCTGGAGCGCGAGCACTTCCTGCTGAGCCGTCTTCTCGAGCGTAATGTCCTGCTTGGTGCCGAAGATCCGCACGGCCCGCCCGGCCTCCTGTTCGACGTCTCCGGTGATCCTGATCCAGCGCGCGTTGCCGCGCGGGGTCAGGATCTCCACGTCGACGGTGAAGGTCGAGCACCGGGCGATCGCCTCGACCCGCAGCCGTTCCATCTTCCGGCGAGAGGCGGGCTCGTAGCATTGCAGGACCGTCGCCCGGTTGACGCTCGACTGCCTCGGCAGGTCGAACATGTCGTAGACCGTATCGGTCCAGGTCAGCGCCTCGGTCGCAAGATCGCACTCCCACACGCCGATCTTGCCGAGCTCCGCAATGCGCTCGTAGGTCTTCTGGAAGAAATCGCGTCGTGCTTCGCTGTGCGACAAAGGAGGGCGCGAACTTTCCATTTCCACTTTCCTGACCGAATTGCTTTGAAGTGTCTTCAGGCAAATGGGTCTAGACAGTTAGTCGGCCGGCACACCGGTTGATCGCTTTCCTGCCCAGCGATAGGCCAAAAGCCAGGAACTGGCGAGATCGCCGAGGACAACATTCTCTCTGAGATTGAGCAGCGGCTATTGAGGCTGCGGCGGCTTCCCTCAAGACCTTGCGAAACGCTCTCTTGGCATGCCGGGTAGGGGCCGGCCAGTCCGGAACGGATCCTCCCAATTGCGCCGATGATCTGCATCATAGGGCCGAGCAAACCACTGCCGGCGCCCCGAATGACCCATGTCTCTTTAGGCCTCGCCTACACGCCGAAAGTTATGCCGACGCGACTGCCAGCCGAGCCACCTTGAGGTATGTCCGGGCGACATCTGCAGACGGGTAGGCCTATGGGGCAACGAGGGCGAAGGCACTATCTGAAAAGCCTTCCTTGCCGCGGTATCTGGCACCGTTGAGGTGGGCCCCGCGGATCGGCGGCGCGGTCACTTGCTGGACGATTTCCAACCTACAACACCGGCGCCTTGCCGCCGTCCCGCCCGGCCGATGCTGGCCTGCGTCTTGGGGTCTGCGGCCACCAAGCCAGCTCTTGCGGCGAGGGCTGCTCACCCCTCTCCATCCATTTCCCGAGGGTTTTCGCGCCGAGCGGGGAACCGGGGCAAACTAGACACGTTCAACGCTGCGATGTACAGTTTCTCGTCGGGAGCGTGCACTTGGTGCCGACGGTTATTAACATCAAAGTAACGACCATGCGCCAGAAAGCTGTTGCGAATGCGAGAGTTTTTTGCCACAGCCACATGACAAGGTTTTTCAACGGAGGCCGCATATGATTCGTAAATTGCTCTTGGGCGCAGCGGCGCTTTCAATGGCTGCCGCACCGGTTACGGTACAGGCGGCCGAGCGTCACGCGACCCCTGCCAAATCGAGTGAGCATGTCGCCGGCGTCTCGACGATCGGCTGGGTCATCGGCCTCGCGATCGTCGCCGGGGTGATTGCGATCGTCGCCACCGACAAGCACCACCATCCGGTGAGCCCGTAGTTCATCCGCGAATGCGATGGTTCGAAAGGGCGGCGTCTAGCCGCCCTTTTTTTTGTCCAGATCCAGCCTCGCGCGCCGAAGGCAAGCGATTGGATCGACACATGGAAAAAGGGTCGTGGGGATCGCCCGGCGGTCGACACAAACGCCCCGCTTCGCCGCTTGCCGTCTGGCCGAACGGCAGTAACGAGGGGGATCGATCGAAAAATAGGTGGAACCACATAGGCACTAGGTCATTGTCTCTAAGGGCATCATCGTAATAACGATGCGCTAACCATACTTGTCAGGGAGACAATCATGATCGCCCGAATTCATGTGATCGATTCCGATTACCGGCGGCGGGCTCGTGTGGCCCGGGAACTTCACGACCGCCATTTCCACGCGGAAATCTACGAGGATGTCGACGAGTTTCGCCGAAGCGGAGCCGATGGCGATCTCGTTTTCGCCGCCGACGACGAGTCCGGGTTCGGTCCTTCGCGGACCATGCGGGCGGTGCAGGCGAGCGGGACGACCCTCCCCATCGTCGCCTATGCGAGCGAACCGAAGGCGGAGCGCATCGTTGCCGCGATGCTGGCCGGGGCGCTCGACTACCTCGCCTGGCCGTTCGAGCCCGGCGCCCTCGAGGTCACCTTCGACCGGGTGGTCTCCGAAAGCGAGCAACGATCGCAGGCAAGCCAGCGCCGCGCCGACGCCTGCGCAAGGACCGCGGTTCTGAGCCGCCGGGAAAAGGAGGTTCTGCTTCAGCTGGTCGCGGGAAAATCCAACAAGGGTATTGCGATGGCGCTCGAGATCAGTCCCAGGACCGTCGAGATCCACCGCTCCAACATGATGCGCAAGCTCAATGCTCGATCAGTCGCAGATGCCGTTCGCCTCGCCTTGTATGCCGGTCTCGAGGACGAGCGCTCGCCAGAGTAGCGGCCCGTTCCTCTAGCGCGAGCAGGCACGTTCCCCAGGCCCGCAACAGGGCGAGGGCAAAAGAGGGGCCCTGCGCGAGGGTCGCTCCGGTCTCGCCGGGCAGGCGGACCTCCGCCTCGTAGAGGCCCACCCGCGGTCGTCGCAAGGCATAGGCGAGCGGGGGAGAGACGAGCCGCTCGGCCGCGGACTCGAACGCTTTCGCCGCCAGCAGGCGCTCGAACTCCGCTTCGCTGACCTCCGCACCAATCGTTTCCCGGAGCGGCCGGGGCGTAAGCTGCAGGAGATGGAAGCCGTGCCGCAGCAGCATTTCGAGCGCATCCGCCGAAACCGCATCGCCGCGTTCGAGCATTTTCCTGATTGAATGGAACCAGATCACAGGCTCCAACGGTTCTACGTCTTCCACCAACTGTCCCCGCCAGAGGCCGTTAACTAAGGGCGTAACACATTCGGTCCAAAAAGGACCAATCTTTCGTGCGTGGAATCCCCTTTATACTCTGGATAACGGCTAAGCAGGCCCAGGTTTGTGTGCTGTTCTGGAACCGGACAGCCGTAAACTCCCCGACTTTTCCCCCACGGGGCGCATGGCTTTCGGCGAATCGCCCCAGGGCTCGGCGCATTGCGTGCTCTCGGGGCGGTCCGTTGCCCGCCGACCGGCGAGCGGCGCGCGGGCAGCCGTACGTCCCAACTCTCCCGCCCCAAAACGGCGGCCGCCTGCAAACATGCCGAATGATTTGTTAACCCCTCGTACCGTATTAACCCCGATAAGAGTTTGTACTGAGACACTTGGACTTGGGGATCGACACCATGACGAAGCGTTCTTTGCATAATTGGTCGGACGGAGCCCGCCTGCTCCTCGCCGCCGTCGCCGCTGCCGGCGGCTTTGCCTGCTCTCCGGCGCTCGCCGCGTCCCAGGGCTCGCTCGGCGCCACCTCCACCGGCAGCATCGCTATCACCGCGTCGGTGCCCAACCGCGCCCGCATTACCGGGCTGACCGACGTCTCGTTCCTTAACCAGGACCCCGCGACCCCGGCGTCGAGCGCCGAGAACGTGTGCGTGTGGAGCAACACCGCGACCAAGGGCTACACCATCACCGCCACGGGCAGCGGCAGCGGCAACATCTTCACCTTGTCGAACGGTTCGGGCACCGTGCCCTATTCCGTCGAATGGGCCGGCTCGAGCGGCCAGACCTCGGGCACCGCGCTTGCCGCGGGGACGGCCTCGGCTTCGCTCACCTCGACCGCGGTCGATCCGACCTGCTCGAGCGCACCCGCCGCTTCGGCCAGTCTCATCGTCAAGATGGTCCCGGCCGATCTCGGCACGATGAGTGCCGGCAGCAACTACACCGGCACGCTGACGCTGCTCGTCACGCCGCAATAACCCGCTTTCGCGCGGTCACGCAGCCCGTCCCGGCGCTTGTCCGGGGCGGGCTTTTTCTTGGTTCCAGGTAACCGGTTCTTAACCACGTCTAAGCATACCGTTAACCATGAAATCGGGGAACTTCCTTATAGGGACCCTGCTCATGGGCTCGCTCGCCGCGGGGGTGCCGGTCTCGTCCGCGCAGGCGGCCTCGAACAAGGCGCGCATTACCGGCCTTGGCGATGTCGCCTTCGGCCTCGTCGTCGGCACGGGCGACCGGTCGGCCAGCCAGAACCTGTGCGTGTTCAACTCGAGCGGCACCGGCCGCTACTCGGTGACGGCCACCGGCAGCGGCACCGGTGGGACCTTCGCGCTCTCGTCCGGCGCCGCGCAGCTGCCGTACGACGTTCTCTGGGCGGATTCGCCTGACCAGACCGGTGGCACCCAGCTCGTCGCCGGCGCGGCGGCACCGGGGTTTGCCTCGGCCGCGGCGCAGCAGACCTGCAACAGCGGTCCTCCCGCCTCGGCGAGCCTCACGGTGGTCATCCGCTCCGCCGCCCTCACGAGGGCGACCGCGGGCGACTACACGGGCACGCTGCAGGTGACGATCGCTCCCGAATGACGAAGGGCGCCGCCTCGGTCCGCGGCGGCAGGGTCGCGCGCCTGCGCCGGTGCGCGCGATGTTGCACGGCCGTCGCGGCGCTCGCGCTGCCGCTGCCCGCGCTGGCGCAGGGCGGGCCGGCGATCACCGTCGGCGCGCCCGCCGGGTTCGACGCGCTCACGGCCCGGCAGACGCTGCTGGTCGACGTCTATTTCGGCGGCACCCGCCGCGGCGAGGCAAGGATCGTTGCCACGCCCGATGCCGTCGCCATCGAGGACCCGGCGGCGCTCGTCGTCCTGCTGCCGCCGCTCACCGACGACGCGGCGGTGAGGGCGGCGCTGGCCGCGCCCGACCTGCCGCCCCACGCCGAGCTCGCCTGCTCGCCGGCGGCGGACCGGGCGACGTGCGGCCGCCTCTCGCCGGACGTCGCGGGCGTCATCCTCGACCGCGACACGCTGCGGCTCGACGTGTTCCTCAACCCGCGCTTCCTTGCCGTCCACGACGCCATCGAGCAGCGCTACCTCCCGCCGCCGGCGCGCGGACTGTCGCTGATCGATTCCGTCGGCGCGGTCCTGTCGGGCAGCAGCGGACGGGGCGAGGCCTATTACAACCTGCAGGATCAGCTGGTGCTGGCGGACGGCCCGCGGCGCCTGCGCGCCGAGCTTTCCTACGCCAAGGGTTACGGCCTGTCCGCCGAGCGGCTCGCGCTCGAGCTCGACCGGCCCGAATTGCGTTACTCGGCCGGGGCGCTGTGGGCCCCCGGCGACGATCTCACCGGCCGGCGCAAGCTGCTCGGCCTTGGTCTCGAAAGCCAGGTCGACACGCGCCTCGACAAGGACGAGATCCTTGGCAGCCCGATGGTGGTCCACCTCGACCAGCGCTCGCGCGTCGACGTGGTGCGTGACGGGCGCGTCCTCGGCTCGGCGATCTACGAGGCCGGCAACCAGGAAATCGACACTTCGAACCTGCCCGAGGGCTCGTACGCCATCGTCCTGCGCATCCAGGAGCCCGGCCGGCCGCTGCGCGAGGAACGGCGCTTCTTCACCAAGAGCCGGCGCATTCCCTCGCGCGGCCGCACCGATTTCTCGCTCTACGCAGGCGTATTGGTGGCGAGCCCCGACCCGGGCTCGCTCACGCCTTCCCGGCACCCCTTTGCCGCCGCCGGGGCGGCGCGGCGGCTCAGCGAAAGCTGGGCTCTCGAGGGTGCGATCCAGGCGAGCGACCGCGGGGCTTCCGCGGAGCTTGCCGCCACGCTCTTGACCCGTTTCGCGAACGTGCGCGCGGCGGCGGTCGCCGACCTCAACGGACGCTACGGCGGCATCCTCCAGGTCTCGTCGAACGGCGCTTCGCGGCTCAACGTCAACCTAGACCTGCGGCACATCGGGGGCGGCAGCAGCGCCGCCCTCGATGTGCCGCCCGTCGCCGCTCCGCTGCCCGCCGACCCGCTGGACGTGCTCTCCGGGCCGGATTTCGCCCGCTCCGCCAGGAGCTATTCGCAGGCCTCCGCCGTCGTTTCGTACAGCCTCGGCACGATCCGTTTCCTCGGCGTGATGTCGTACCGCGACGAGGCGGCCGAGAAGGCGAGCTACAGCATCGGGCCCTCGCTTGAATGGGACTTCTTGCGCCGGGGGCCGTTTACCCTCACCCTGCGGGGCGACATGGCGGCGACACAAAGCGGCACCTCGGAGTTCGCCGGGATATCGTTGCGGCTGCTCGGCCCGCACTCGTCGCTGACGGCGCTCGGCGGGGCGCGGCGCTCGACGATTCCCAGCGACGACCTCGGCGACGGCGCGGTCGGCTCGCTCGCCGGAACCTGGAGCGCGCGCGCCGCGGGCGGGCAGCTGGCGCTCGGAGCCGGGTACGAGCACCAGCCGCGGCAGGATGATCTGGTGCTGTCAACCCAGTTCGACCACCCGCTCGGCTCGCTCGCCGGCGACTTCACCCGCAGCGACGGCACGGGTCCCAGCGTGTCGCAGTACAGCCTCGGCCTGCAGACGACCTTCGCCGCCGGGAGCGGCGGCTTCAGGGTCGCCGGCAAGACCACGACCGCGAGCATGATCGTCGCCGCCGTCGACGGCGCGCGCGCTGCCGACACGTTCGAGCTTCTTGTCAACGAGCAGGTCGCCGGCACGATCGTCGGCGATCGCCCCCTCGCGCTCGCCCTGCCGGCCTATCGCGCCTACGACCTGCGCATCCGGCCGACCGGCAAGGACCTCCTCGCCTACGACAGCTCGCCGCGCAGGATCGGGCTGTTTCCCGGGGCGATGACCCGGCTCGACTGGAAGGTCGCCCCGGTGATCCTGAAGTTCGGACGCCTCGTGGCGCCGGACGGTGCCGCTCTCGCCCATGCGTCGATCACCGGCCAGGGGGTGTGGAGCGAGACCGACGCGGACGGCCGGTTCCAGATCGAGGTGGCCGACGACGCCCGGCTCACCGTGATGCTCGCCGACGGACGCTCGTTCGTCACCACCTTGCCCAAAGGCCAGCCGACGGACGGCATCGCCCGTCTCGGCGACGTCGCCTGCTCCGGCGCGGCCGAGCTTGCCCTGGCCGCGCCGCGGCCGAACCAGCCATCCGATAGGGGACGCAACCGATGAAGTGGAGAATTCTTGCCCGCGCGGCCGCGGCTCTCGCCGCCCTCGGCGGGCTCGCCGGCGGGGCCCGGGCCGACATGGTCCTGAGCCAGGTGATCGTCGACATGCAGCCCGACAAGCCGCTGCGCGGCGATATCGAGGTGTTCAACGACGGTCCCGACCGGATGTACGTCGCCGCCGACCCGTTCGAGGTGCTCAAGGCCGGCACCCCCGGCGAGCAGTGGGTCCCGGCAAGCGATCCCTCCCGGTCGGGGATTCTCGTCGCCCCGGCGAGGCTGGTCCTCGCGCCGGGCGAGCGGCGCATCATCCGCCTCGCCGCGATCGGGGGGCGCCCGGCATCAGACCGCGTCTACCGGGTCTCGATCAGGCCCGTGGCCGGCCCGGTCACGGCGAACGTCAGCGCGCTGAAGGTCCTCGTCGGCTACCAGGCCCTGGTGCTCGTGCGTCCGGCGCAGTTCACCGGCGACGTCGTCGGCAAGCGCGAGGGCCGGACCCTTACATTGACCAACGCCAGCAACACCGCGCAGGAGCTGTTCCAGGGCCGCCAGTGCGACGCGGCCGGCAAGGATTGCCGGGATCTTCCGGCAAAGCGCCTCTACCCGGGAGCGGAATGGCGCCAGACCCTGCCGTTCGATACGCCGGTGAGCTACGAGGCCTCGATCGGCCCGAAGGTCCGAGATCGCCAGTTCTGATCAGTCGGCTAGCGAGGATGACGACGAGCACCGCTGACGCGGTCCGCCGCGTTCGCCAAGATTTCGACGCGAAAGTTGCGAGTCGACGAGATCGCTCCGGGGCGCCGGCGTGGCTCGTCCCGCGCCGGGAACGGCCCGTCCGCCCGGCGAATCCGGCGCCCACTGCTCATCGGAAATGGCCTTCGACGCAGCGCAAGATCGGCGCATGCGCGCCTGCGCCGCCTAGATAGGGAGGCCCCACAACGCGAAAGGGTCCTCCATGAGAAAAATTGTCCTGACGGCCGGCCTCGCGGCGCTGCTGACGGCGACGCCGGCTCTTGCCACGAAGGGGCCGTCTCAAAGCCCCCTCAGCCATTTGATGCATGGCGCCTTCTCGACGATGCTCTTCACCCCGCCGGGGTTCAGCTCGCCCGGTCGGCACAGCGGCTGGTTCATCGGCCGGCACTTTGGGTGGTTCAAGCCGCATAACCCGCACTTCCCGCATCCGGTCAGCCCCTGACCGGCAGCGGCTGTCCGCCGGCAAGCCCGGCGGGCAGCCGCGAGGGGCCGCCCAGCCGCTCCTCGTCTCCCTTCAACCGCACCTCGTCGCCAGCACGGATACGCGACCTCACCGCTCGCGGGTGACACGGCGCGTGGCCGCCGCTACGTGCGGCCCATGAAACGCTTTCGCCGCGTTGCGCCGTTCCCGCGCCTGCTCCTAGCCGTGGTGCTCGCGCTGTGCCTCGGCGTAAGGTTGCTGACGCCCGTCGGCTTCATGCCCTCGTTCGCGGGTGGCTCGCTGGCGATCGTCGAATGCCCGCAAGCGGAGGGTGCGCCGCTGGCGACGGCGATGCCGGACATGCCGGGGATGGACATGCCCGGCATGGCAATGCCGCACGGCCGCGAGCATGACGCGGGCAAGGGCTTCCACCAGACCTGCCCTTATGCCGAGGCCGCCTCTCTCGCGGGAACCGAAACCATTATCGCGCTGGTCGCGCTTCTCGTGCCGCTCGCTGCGCTGGCGCCGCTCGCGCGTCTCCTGCATGCCGTCTCGCGTCGCGCGAACCGCGACCGGCCGCCCTCGCGAGGCCCCCCGCTTCCCGCCTGAACCCGCCACCACCGTCAAGGCACGCCCGCCGCGCGCGGGCCAATCGGGAATTGGAAGAAACATGATATGCTCTCTCACGGCGGCGCTGGCGCGCAGGGGCGCACCCTCGCTCATCCTTTGCCTCGCCGCCCCCGCGCTCGCGGACCACACCGGGCCGACCGGCGTCGGCGGCAGCGGCGGCGGAATCGACGTGCAGGGGCCGGCAACGCTCGAGGCCGGTCATTTCGCCGTCGGCGCGCGCGTCTCGGTAACCATGCCGCAGGACCGCCCGGACGCCGAGCTCGAAGCCCTCGCTGCCCAGCATATCCATGCTCACGATACGGACTATAACCTCAACGCGGCCGTCGGCGCGGCATATGGCGTGACCGACCGGTTGACCGTCTCCGCCGAACTTCCCTTCATCCGCCGCGCTCGCTTGCGCGAAGGCGAGCACTCGCACACCGGCGGCGTGACGACGAACGAAGTCGTGTCCCTCGGCAGCGTGAACGGGATCGGCGACGCGAGCGTGCTCGCAAGGTACCGCGTCACAAGCGGCGAAGGCGGCGGCCTCGCGCTGATCGCCGGCCTCAAGCTGCCGACCGGCGGCACGCATGCGCTTGGTCCGACGGGCGAGCGGCTCGAGACCGAGCACCAGCCCGGAACCGGCAGCTGGGACCCGATCCTCGGCGCGGCGTTCGGCGCCCGCCTCGGCTGGGCGACGCTCGACGCCAGCCTGCTCTACCAGTTCTCGGGCAAGGGCGCGCAGATGACCGAGCTCGGCAACCGCCTCCAGGCGGGCCTCGCCCTGTCACACCGCTTCGGCCCGCCCGAGCATCACCACGAGGAGGCCGAAGCGACGCATGACCATCCGGAGCACCACCACCACGCCTCGTGGGAAGTCTTCGCGAGCACGAGCGTCGAATGGGAAGGTCGCCAGACGATCGCCGGCGCGCTCGAGCAGGAAAGCGGCGGCACGGTCGTGTGGCTGACGCCGGGCGTTCGCTACAACGCGGCTTCGGAATTTTCCGTCGCCGCCGGCGTCAGCGTTCCCCTGTGGCAGCACATCCGAGCCTCGCATCCTGACAACGGCTATCGCCTCGTCCTCTCGCTCGGGCGAGCCTTCTAGGAAGATCGCACGGCAACGGAGTCGATGGCTTCGCTGTCGATCCCGTTGCGGACCCCTCAGGGCCCTGAGCGACAGCGCTCGCAAGAACCGCGAAGATCGAATCGGAAATTAGTCTTCAGCGTTCGGCGCGCGGGTCTCCGGCCCGGCAGGTCGAACGCGTTCGCCGGCGCCGGCGTCGTCCAGCACGCGCGCCCGTTCGGCCGCCAGCAGCTGCCTGAGCACTCGGCGCTGGCCCGCGTCGGTGGCTTCGCTCAGCTTCTGCTCGAAGCGCCTGATGTTGCCACGGTGAAGAAACGCATCGTCCTGGGCCATGGCTGCCTCCTCTCAGGTGCGGGTCATATTACCCAATATTAGGGAGAAAGGCGACTTCGGTCACGGCTAAGTAACATTCGCAATAGGCGCCAGGCGCTTCGCCGAGCGACACTTGCCTTCCCGAAAGTCGCCGAGGAGGTTCACATGAGAATCGCGCACGACACCATCGTGATGGTCGCGGACGGCGAGAAATCGCTCCTTTTCCGCAACGAAGGCGACGAGCGTTATCCCGTGCTCGCGACCCTCGCTCACACCGAGCAATCCCACCCACCGAGCCGTGAGCAAGGCAGCGACGCGCCTGGCCGCACAGCCGCCAGCGCCGGCGCCCGGTTCAGTCGCTACAGCGAGACCGACTGGCACCAGCAGGCCGAGGATCGTTTCGCGGTCCAAACCGCAAGGGAGCTCGAAAAGGCCGCCGCCGCCGCCGCCGCCGGCATCATCGTTCTCGCTCCGCCGCGCACGCTCGGCGTGCTGCGTCAGCACTGGGGGCGCCGCACACGCGAGAAACTGCTCGCCGAGATCGACAAGGACCTCACGCATCATACGAGTGATCAGGTCATCACGGCGATAGCCGCCGAGCCTGTCCCAACGAGTTCGGGAGGGAGCCAATGAGCGCCACCGGTCTTGCCGTGTTCGATCACACGCTGCACACGACGAACGTCTGGCTCGACGAGATCTCGGCCTACGTCGGCCCCGACCGCAAGCTCGCCTGGAAGGTCCTTGCCACCGTTCTGCAGACGCTGCGTGATGAACTGCAGCCGGAACTCGCGGCGCATCTTGCGGCGCAACTGCCGCTCCTGGTGCGGGGAGCCTATTACGAGCATTACCAGCCCTCCAGGCAGCCGCGCGACCTTGTCGGCGAGGGGCCATTCCTCGCGGCTATTGGCGAAAAACTGAAAGACAGCCGGGGGGTCGCGCCCAAACTCGCCGTCGCGGTCGTGTTTTCCGTACTGGAACGGCATGTTTCGCCAGGCGAGCTTGCCAAGGTCCGCAACGCGTTGCGCAAGGAAATCCGCGCGTTGTGGCCGATCGAACGGGTCGCCTGACGCCGCTGTGAGCGGCACGCTTCGCTCGCCCGGGTGGCGCCTCTCTTGACGGGAAAGAAGCAGCCCGCATGTGAATAGAGGCGATTGATGGGTTTCCCAAGCGGCTGGGGAGGCCGCGGCATCTCCGTAAAGCTCCCAGATGCGGCAAGCCAGCGCGTCCGGCACGAAAACCCCCATGCTCGCCGAATACCGGTCCAAGCTCGTCACCGCGGACGCCGCCGTCGCTGCGATTGCGCCTGGCGCCCACATCGCCATGGGGATGGCCGTCGCCGAGCCTCCCGCCCTGCTCGCCGCTCTCGCCGCGAGGGTCGAGCAGGGCAGTCTCGACGACCTCAAGCTGTGGTATTTTCATTCGCTCGATCATGCCGCCCGGACGGTACTTCGCGCCGAACTGCTCGACCGGGTGCGGCCGCATTGCATGTTTCTTTCGCCAGTGGAGCGAGGGCTGATCCGGCAAGCCGAGAGCGCCGGGCAGCGCCCGCCGATCGAGTTCGTACCGACGGCCTTTAGTGAAGCGCCTCGCCTGCTCAGCGAGCGGGTGCCCCTCGAGGCGTTCGTCGTCACGGTCTCGCCGATGGACCGGCACGGCTGGTTCACATTCGGGGTCGGCAACGACTACGGCTCGACGGTGGCGAGAAGCGCCAGGCGGCTCATCGTCGAGGTAAATCCCCGCATGCCTCGCGTCCTCGGCGACTCTCTGCTGCACATCTCGGAAGTCGACGCGATCGTCGAAAATGACGCGCCGTTGACCGAGATCGCGGTCGGCGATGCCACGCCCGAGGAGCAGGTCATCGCACACTCGGTCGCCGGGATGATCGGCGATGGCGCCTGCCTGCAGATGGGCATCGGCCGTCTGCCGGGCGCCGTTTGCGACTTGCTCGGCGGTCATCGCGACCTCGGGATCCACACCGAGCTCATGACGCCGGGCCTGGCCAGCCTCGTTCGCTCCGGCGCGGTCACGAACCGGCGCAAGGCGACCTATCCCGGGCGCAGCGTGTTCACCTTCGCGATGGGCGACGCGGCGCTCTACGACATGCTCGACGACAATCCGTCATTCCACTCCGCGCCGGTCAACGTCGTCAACGATCCGCGACACATCTCCAAGAACCCCTGCGTCGTCTCCATCAACGCCACGCTGCAGGTCGATCTTGGCGGAGCCTGCAACTCGGAGCATGTCATGGGCCACCAGTACAGCGGCTCGGGCGGCCAGCTCGATTTCGTCCGCGGCGCGGCGGCCTCGGCGGGCGGAAAGTCGATCATCTGCTGCCCGTCGACGGCGAAGGATGGGACGGTGTCGCGCATTGTCGCCCGCCTGGCCGGCCCCGTCACGACCCCGCGCAACGACACGCACATCGTGGTCACGGAATTCGGCTGCGCCGACCTCAAGGGGAAGTCGCTGCGACAGCGCGCCGAGGCTCTCGTCGCAATCGCCCATCCGGCATTTCAAGACGATCTCGCGCGCGAGATACCGTGAGGACCTTCGGCACTGCGCGCGAGGCCTTGCCGCCCATCGCCGACCGGCCCGGCAACCGCATCGCCGGTCGTCGTTGGAGTTTCCCGTGGAGGCTGTGATGTTCGAACGCATAATGCTCCCGCTCGATCTCGACGAGCCGAGCTCATGGGCGAAAGCCCTGCCGGTCGCCGTGGCTTTCGCCGAGGCCCACCGCTCGAACCTGTCGCTCGCCACGGTGATCTCCGACTGGGTGGCGACGCGCGATGTGCAGTGGTCTCCGCTCGGTTATCGCAGGCTGGTCAAGGACGCCGAACTTCGCCTGCGGAGCCTCGCCCAAGGCTGCGGCGCGGCCCATTATGACGTGAAGGTAGCGGGCGGAGCGATCGGGCCGACGATCGTCGAGCTCGCCGAGACGATCGAGGCCGACCTCATCATCCTTTCCTCGCATCGCCCCGGAGCGAAGGACTACCTGATTGGCGCGCATGCGCTTTACGTCGCAAGGCACGCAAGGTGCTCGGTTTTCATCGTGCGCCATTGATCCAGCCCGAGACACGAGCCCATGGCGAAGACCCATACCCCGCCCGTCGCCGCCTCGCCACAGGGCCTCTCGCAGGCCGAGGCGGCAGCGCGCCTCGCACTCGAGGGGCCCAACGACCTGCCGGGTGGCGGCCGTCGCCCCGCGCTCGCGATCGTCGCTGGCGTATTGCGCGAACCCATGCTCCTGCTGCTGCTCGCCGGCGGCGCGATCTATCTCCTTCTCGGAGACCTTGGCGAGGCGCTGATCCTCATGGTCTTCGTCTTGCTGACGATTGCCATCTCCACCGTCCAGCAAGTGCGGACCGAGCGCGCCGTGGAGGCGCTGCGGGACCTGGCCATGCCCCTCGCGACGGTGATCCGCGACGGCGCAAGGATGACCGTCCCGGCACGCGAAGTGGTTCGCGGCGACTTGCTGGTCATCACCGAAGGCGGCCGGATCGCGGCCGACGGCTGGCTGGTCGAAGCCAACGCCCTTCATGCCGACGAAGCCATCCTCACCGGCGAATCGGCGCCCGTCGCCAAATCGGTGACGGCTTCGCCTCGGTCGGCTCAACCGCCGGATCCCGGCGGAGACAACCTGCCTTATGCCTTTTCCGGTACGCTCGCGGTGCGCGGAACCGGCCTGATGCGCGTCGCGGCCACCGGTCCCGCAAGCCGCATCGGCGCGATCGGGCAATCGCTCGCTTCGCTCGAATCCGAAACGCCGCCTCTCGTTCAGCAGACGCGAGGCCTGGTCCGCTGGTTCGCGGTGGCGGGGATCGGCGTCAGTCTGCTCGCGATGCTGCTCTATGGCCTTTTCAGGGGAGGGTGGCTCAACGCGATCCTTTCAGGCATCGCGCTCGCCATGTCGCTGCTCCCCGAGGAGCTGCCGGTAGTGCTCGCCTTGTTCGTCACGATCGGGGCCTTGCGCATGTCGAGGTCGCGCGTGCTGGCACGGCGGGGTGCCGCCATCGAGACCCTTGGCGCGGCCACGGTGCTCTGCACCGACAAGACGGGAACTTTGACCCAGAACCGGATGGAAGTCGTCGAATTGCGATTGGCGGACGGCGACAGCCATCGGCCGGAGGCGGCAGCCATGCCCGGCGCGGCCTTCACGAAACTTGCCGGACTGGCGATGCTGGCAAGCGAGGAAGTCCCGTTCGACCCGATGGAACTCGCCTTCCATCAGCTGGCATCGAGCCACTCCGGGGCATCGTTGAGCGATCACCGGGAGCGTGGCTGGTCGGTCGAGCAGACTTATCCGCTCGGCTCCGACCTGCTCGCCATGTCCCAGGTCTGGGCAAGAGAGGGGCAGGTAGAAAGGCTCGTTGCCGCAAAGGGCGCTCCGGAGGCGATAGCCGAGCTGTGCGGCCTCGATGGCGCCGCCAGGGAACGCATGAAGCAGGCGGTCGAAGACATGGCGCAGCATGGCCTGCGCGTGCTCGCGCTCGCCGAAGCCAGTTGGCCATCCGGGATGCTGCCCGAGACGCAGCGGCGTTTCGCTTTCGCTTACCGCGGCCTCGCGGGGCTCGCCGATCCGATCAGGGAGACCGTTCCCGCGGCCGTCAGACAGCTTCAGGACGCCGGCATTCGCGTCGTCATGATTACCGGCGACTATCCGGTGACCGCCCGCACCATTGCAGCCCAGGCCGGAATCGAGGGGGGACGCGTCGTGAGCGGAGAGGCGATCGCCCGGCTGAGCGACGAAGACCTCGTGCGGGAGGTTCGGGACGCCGCGGTGTTCGCGCGCGTGATGCCCGAGCAAAAGCTCAGGATCGTGCGGGCCCTCAAGTCCTCGGGAGAGGTCGTCGCCATGATCGGCGACGGGGTGAATGACGCGCCCTCCCTCAAAGCCGCCCATATCGGGATCGCGATGGGGCAACGGGGTACCGACGTGGCCCGTGCCGCCTCGGCGATCGTCCTGCTCGACGACGACTTCGGCGCGATCGTGACCGCGGTTCGCCTGGGACGACGGATCTACGACAACATCCGCAAGGCGGCCGCATTCATTTTCGCGGTGCACGTGCCGATTGCAGGCCTCGCGATCGCGCCCTTGCTGGCCGGGTGGCCGCTGATCCTGGGACCTGTGCATATCGCCCTGATCGAGATGGTCATCGATCCGGTATGCTCGCTCGCGTTCGAGGCGGAACCGGAAGAGCCCGACATCCTGCGCCGCAAGCCGCGCCCGCCGGCCAGCCCGCTCGTGTCGCGCAGCCTCATCACCTGGTCGGCGCTCCAGGGCCTTTCCTGCCTGCTCTTGGTGCTCGGACTGGCAACATGGGCCAATCGCTCCGACCTCGGCGAAGAGGCGGCCCGCTCAACCGCTTTTGCCGGACTGGTCGCCTCGGTGTTCGTCTTGGTCCTCGCCAACCGCACCTTCAAGGGCCACCGAAACGGTCGCAACGTCGTGCTCGCGGTCGTCCTCGTCCTCGCAGGCGCGATGAATGCGATGGTGCTGGCCGTGCCGCCCGTCGCACAGCTGTTTCAGCTGGCGCCGCTTTCCCGGGAGAGCCTGCTTGCCGTCGCGGCGCTCGCCGTGCTCCTTGCAAGCGTGGTTGCCGCGGGCAAGAGGGTCTTCAAGGGGAGCCTTGTCGACTGAGAGCCTCTGCGATCAGGCGATGGCTTCGCGTTCCACCCGGCGATCGAGGTCATCCGGCAGGCACGGCGTCTCCGCCGGCGAGCGGTCCGGCTCGTCGATGTCGGGAGGGCACGGCTGGGTTTCGGGAGGCAAAGGCACGAACTTCTGCCGACGGGGCGGACGCACGCCCGGCGGCGATTGCGGCATGATGCGGTTCGGGCGTTCGGGAGGAATGCTGGGCATCGGTCGACTCCCTTGACGGCTGTGACGGCGGGCGGCGGTGCGAAAACCGCCGCCCGGAAGGCTGCGGTCAGCCTATCGCGATCTTCTTGACGCGAGTTTGCGCCTGCTTGTCCTTCTTCAGCTTCAGCTTGAGGACACCCTTGGCGTATTTGGCTTCGATGCCGTCGGGATCGACATCGGCCGGAAGCGCCTGCTGGCGCCTGAACGAGCCGTAGCTGCGCTCGGTCAACAGGTAACCGTCGCTCTGCTCTTCCGATTCCTGCCGTTTCTCGCCCGAGATCGTCAGCACGCCATCGGCACATTCGATGTCGATGTCCTTCTCGTTCATTCCCGGCAGCTCGACGGAAAGGCTGTAATGATCCTTGTTCTCGGTCATTTCCATCGCCGGGCTGAGTTCCGCCGACGCCGGAAAGGCGAAGATCCCGCGGGCGGGACGAGCGAAGCCGAAGTCGTCGAACAGGCGATCGATCTCGTTGCGCAGCCGGGTGAACACCACCGGCTCCGGGCGAACCTTTGTGGAAAGCGAAGTCTGCTCAGCCATGAGAGCCTCCTGTTTGCGGTAGCGATCCGAAACCCATTTCGGACGCTGTGCGAGGCTAGGCTCGCCGCGCGTCGATTGGGCATTCGGAAACCTACTTAGACCTCTCGCTCCGTAGGTTTCCCGATACTGCGCCGACGGGCTCAAGGCCTATCCGGGGCGCGACAGCAGCCGGCCGAAAAGCCATCGAACGCACGACAAGGGTGGCGCATGCCGACGATCAGACGAGTGCCGATCGACACCTATCCGGAAAACACAGCCTTCCTGCTGCGCGACGGTGAGGGATATTCGCCCGAGCAGTTCCAGGCGCTCCGCAAGATCCGCATCTTCACCGATGACCGGGAACTGCTCGCCACTCTCAACATCGCCGATGATCAGGCTCTCGTCGGCCTCGGCGAGATCGGGCTCGGCGAGCAGGCCTTTCGCCGCCTCGGCTGTCCCGACGGCACGCTCGTTTCAATCGAGCAGGCCCGGCCCCCGGCGAGCCTCGAGTCCGTGCGCCGCAAGATCGACGGCTACACGCTGTCCGACAGCGAGATCGCGACCATCGTTCGCGATGTCGCGGGGCATCTCTATTCTCCCATGGAGATCGGCGCTTTCCTGGTTGCCTGCGCCGGGTTCATGAGCACGCAGGAAACGCTCGCGCTCACGCGATCGATGATCGACGTCGGCAATCGCCTGCACTGGGACGCTCCGCTCGTCGTCGACAAGCACTGCATCGGCGGCATCCCCGGCAACCGCACGTCGATGATCGTCGTGCCGATCGTCGCCGCCCACGGACTGATCTGTCCCAAGACCTCGTCACGCGCGATTACCTCCCCGTCGGGGACCGCCGACACGATGGCCGTCCTCGCCGACGTCGACCTGACCGAGCAGCGCATGCGCGAGATCATCGCGCGCGAAAAGGCATTCCTCGCCTGGGGCGGCCGGGTGAACCTGTCACCCGCGGACGACGTGCTGATCTCCGTCGAGCGGCCGCTGCGGTTGGATACCTTCGAGCAGATGGTGGCGTCCATCCTGTCGAAGAAGGCGGCCGCGGGATCGACTCACCTCGTGATCGACATCCCGGTCGGCCCAACCGCGAAGGTCCGCTCGCAGAGCGATGCCGTGCGGCTGCGCAAACTGTTCGAGTACGTCGCGCGGCATCTGGGGCTGGTGACGACCATCGTCCTCAGCGACGGGTCACAGCCGATCGGCCGCGGCATTGGCCCCGTGCTCGAGGCGCGTGACGTGATGGCGATCCTGCGCAACGACGACGACGCGCCGGCCGACCTGCGCGACCATGCGCTGACCCTCGCCGGTCACATGCTCGAATTCGACCCCGTGCTCGCCGGTGGCCGAGGCTATGCCCGGGCGCTGGAACTCCTCGCCTCCGGAGCGGCGCTCGCGTCGATGGAGCGGATGATCGATGCCCAGGGCCGCCGATCCGAGCCGCCACAGGTCGCAAGCCCGCACTTCGATATCGTCGCGCCGGGTGCGGGAAGAGTTCACGCGATCGACTGCGAGCGCATCGCCCGTATCGCGCGCCTCGCGGGCGCGCCGATGGACGAAGGAGCCGGGATCGATCTCTTGTGCAAGGTGACGGCCGAGGTTCGCAAGGGCGAGACGCTTTACCGCATCCATGCCGCGTCGCAGACGGGCCTCGGCTTCGCCTGCGATCTCGCGGCCGAGCACACCGGCTACGAGATCGCGCCATGACTTGCGCCGTCTATGGCTTTCCCGAGCAGGCGGAAGCCTCGCTGCGGCTGGCGCGGTCGCTCGGCGCGGCCCACTTTATGGTCGAGGTGCATTCCTTTCCGGACGGTGAGAGCCTCGTTCGGGTCGATACGTCCCCGGACACGGCGCTGCTCTACCGGTCGCTCGATCACCCGAACGCCAAGATGATCGAGGTGCTGCTGGCAGCGGCGGCCTTGCGCGACAACGGCGCCGCGCGGGTTATCTTCATCGTTCCCTACCTCGCCTACATGCGTCAGGACGCCGCGTTCCGGGCAGGCGAGGCGGTCAGCCAAAGGGTCATCGGCAAGCTTCTCGCAGGCAGCTTCGATGCTCTCCTGACCCTCGACCCGCACCTCCACCGAACGCGATCGCTCGCCACCGTCATGCCGGACATCGCGGCTGTCGCGCTGTCGGCCGCACCGGCACTCGGCGAGGCGATCGACGAGAGCGATGATCCCCTGCTGGTCGGACCCGATGGCGAGGCGCGGCAGTGGGTCGAGCGAATTGCCGATCGCAAGAGGCTGGAATTCGTGCTCGGCAGGAAGCTCCGCGTCGGGGACCGGGAAGTCCGGCTCGAGATCAGCGACGCGGAACGCGCGCGCGGCCGCAAGGCCATCGTCGTGGATGACCTGATCTCGACCGGCGCGACGCTGAAGGTCGCCGCCCGGCTGCTGCTGCAGGCTGGCGCAAGCAGTGTCGAGGTGCTTGCCACGCACTGCCTCGCCAGCGCAGCCGATCTGGAGGCGCTCCGCGCTGCCGGCGTCGACCGCATCCGCGCAACGGACAGCGTACCCGGCGCGGTCGGAATTCTGCCGATCGCCGCGGTGCTGGCGGACGCAATCCGCAAACAAGGATGGTGCCTGTGAGCAAGCCGACAACCGGACGCGAGAAACTCACCCTGACATTCCACGGGGCTGCGGAGACGGTCACCGGTTCGTGCCTCGAGCTTGCCCGTGGCGGCGAAAGAATTCTCGTGGATTGCGGGCTGTTCCAGGGCTCGCGCTCGCTCGAAGCGCTCAATCTCGGCCGCTTCGGTTTCGATCCGCGGCGTATCGCGGGAGTCGTTCTGACCCATGCGCACATCGATCATTCGGGCCTTCTTCCGAAGCTCGTGGCGCAGGGATTCACCGGCCCGATCTGGTGTACCCCGGCGACCCGCGACCTGCTTGAATTCATGCTCGCCGACTCGGGTCGCATCCAGGAAATGGAAGCCGAGCGGCACAACCGCCGCCGCGACCGCTCGGGGGCGCCGGCTTTCGAACCGCTCTATACCGAGCAGGATGCCATGGCCGCCTGGCGACAGTGCCGGCCCGTCGAGCTGTGCGAATGGTTCGAGCCGGCAGCAGGTTTCCGGACCCGGCTATGGAACGCCGGTCACGTGCTCGGCTCGGCTTCAGTCGAATTGCACGCCGGCGCAGTGCGCCTGGTGCTGTCGGGCGACATCGGGCCGGAGTTCAAGGCCTTCCACGCCGACCCCGGCGCCCCTGCCGGCGTCGATCACGTGATCTGCGAAAGCACATACGCTGGTCGCAAGCGCCAGAAGCTGACCATCGAAGAGCGGCGGATCGCCTTGCAGGCCGAGGTCGCTGGAGCGCTTGCCCGCGGCGGAAACCTCGTCATTCCCACCTTTGCCCTCGAGCGCACGCAGGAACTGCTGCTCGATCTGGCGCAGCTGCGCCGCAGCGGCCGGATTCCCGGCGTTCCGGTGTTTATCGATTCGCCGCTCGCCAGCCGGCTCACCGGCGTGTTTGCCCGCTACGGCTCGGAGCTGGAGGACATGGACGGCGCGGACATCTTCGATGATCCCTACTTCCATTTCGTGCGCGACACCGCCGAATCGATCCGGCTCAACTCGATGTCCGGCGCCATCATCCTCGCCGGGTCCGGCATGTGCGAAGGCGGACGCATCCGTCATCACCTGCTTCACAACTTGTCCCGCCGCGATTCGACCGTGCTGTTCGTCGGCTTCCAGGCGCAAGGCACGCTCGGTCGGGTCATCCTCGATGGCGCCGCTGTCGCGCGCATCTCGGGCAATGACGTCGAGGTGCGGGCGCAAATCCGGCGCATCGACAACTACTCTGCCCATGCGGACGGCGACGAGCTGCTCGAATGGATCGCCGCGCGGACACCGATTTCAGGAACCCTGTTCCTGGATCACGGCGAGCCCGACGGCATGGAGGCGATGCGCCGGGAATTGCAGAAGCGCGAGCCTACCCTTGAAGTGCGCCTGCCGAAGATCGGGGAAAGATATGAGCTGCCCAAGGGCCGGCGCGCGCGCCGGCTGACGACGGGCGACAAGGCGGCGCAAGACGCCGTCGGCCGCGACTGGCAGAACGCCTATGCCGATCTGGTCACCGGCCTGAAGTCCAACCTCGCGAGGATACCCGAGTCGCGCCGGCAGGAAGCCGTGGAGCGGCTTCGCCGAGTGCTCGAGTCCTACGCCGATTTCCGCGACGGGCGCCGCAAGCAGGCCAAGGGCTGAGCGAGATGGAGGCGCTCGAGACGCTTCGAGCTCGATCCTTCCCGCCCGGCGAAGACCATGCGTGGTGGGCAAGGGAACCGGCCGACCTCGTGCGGTCCCTCGCCAGCAGCGTCCGGGGCCTTACGCCTGACGAAGCGGCCAAGCGGCGGCCGACCAGTCCGGGCCGCGGCCCTGGACACCGTGCGCTGCGCCTGTTGGCAAGCCAGTTTACCAGCCCGCTGGTCGTGATCCTTATCGTCGCGGCGCTGCTGTCGCTCGTGCTGCGTGAGTGGCTCGACGCGGCGATCATCCTCGCGATCATAGCCGGCAGCGGAATTCTCGGTTTCACCCAGGAATACAGCGCGTCGAATGCGATCGCCGAACTGCGTTCGCGGCTGGTGCGGCAAGTGCGCGTGCTGCGCGGCGGAGCCGAGACGAGCGTTTCGCTCGACGAAGTCGTTCCCGGTGACGTGGCGCTCATCAAGGCAGGCGATCTCGTTCCGGGGGACGGCACCATTCTCCAGTCGCAAAGCCTGACCGTCGATGAAGCGCTGCTGACAGGCGAGCCCTTCCCGGTCGAAAAAAACCCCGGGGTTGCCGCCGCCGACACGCCTGTCTCGCAACGCACGGGCGCGCTGTTCGAGGGCACCTCGATCCGCAGCGGGACCGCGCGAATGTTGGTCGTCGCCGCGGGGAAACAAACCCAGTTCGGGAAGATCGAGGCAACCCTTGAGCAAGCCGAAGAGCAAACCGAGTTCGCGCGCGGCCTGGCCGCGTTCGGCGCGCTGCTGATGCGGGTGATGCTCGCGGTGGTCGCGCTGGTGCTCGCGGCGAGCGTCTGGCTCGGGCGCGACCTCGTGACGTCGCTCTTGTTCGCCATGGCCCTCGCTGTTGCCCTTTCGCCCGAGTTGCTGCCGGCGATCGTCAGCATCACGCTCGCGGCCGGCGCGCGCCGAATGGCCCGTCATGGCGTGCTCGTGCGCCGCCTTGAGGCCATTGAAAACCTGGGCGGGATGGACATCCTGTGTACCGACAAGACCGGAACGCTGACGAAGGGAGCCATCGCGCTGAGCGCCGCCGTCGGCCCCGACGGCGCTCCGTCGCCAAACGTCCTGCGTCTCGCTGCCATCAACGCAGCGCTGCAGACGAGCATGACCAGTGCCATTGATGACGCCGTGCTCTTCGCGGCGAAAGCTGCCGCCGTCGAGCCGGCAGGGATCACGAAGCTGCGCGAAGTGCCCTATGATTTCGTTCGTCGCCGGTTCGCGGTCCTGGTGCAAATGCCCGACAAATCTTCCCTCTTCATCAGCAAGGGCGCGGTCGGAGAAGTCCTCTCCGGATGCGCTCACTGGCGCGATGGAAACCGAAGCCGTCGGCTTGACGACGCGGCACGCGCGCGGGTCGACGCCTACGTGAAGAGCAAGGCCGGCGAGGGCTTCCGCACACTTGCGTTGTCGCTGGGGGAAGAGGGGGAGGCGTGCCTCGAGGGCTTCCTGCTGTTCTTCGATCCGCCGAAGCCCGGCATCGCGCCGACGGTCGCCGCCATGCGCCGACGCGGTATCTCGGTTCGCATCATCAGCGGCGACAATCGCCATGTCAACGCCCACATGGCCGAGGTCATCGGCCTTGCGTCCGGCGAGATGCTCACGGGTGATGCCATCGACGGTCTTGACGATTCCAGCCTCGCCGAGCGCATCGACCGCGTCACGGTCTTCGCGGAGATCGAACCACAGCAGAAGGAAAGGATCGTCCGCGCCTTCCAGCACGCCGGCCATGCCGTCGGCTATATGGGTGACGGTATCAATGATGCTCCGGCCCTGCGCGCGGCAGACGTCGGCATCTCGGTCGACACCGCGGTCGACGTGGCGCGCGAGAGCGCCGACATCGTGCTTCTGCGCCCCGATCTCGGGGCCATCCGCCGCGGTGTCGAAGACGGGCGGCGCACTTTCGCCAATACGCTCAAGTATATCGCCATCACGATCAGCGCCAACTTCGGGAATATGGTCAGCATGGCGCTCGCCACCGTGCTGCTGCCGTTCCTGCCGATGCTGCCGACGCAAATCCTGCTCAACAATTTCCTGTCCGACCTTCCTGCCGTGGCCATCGCCGGCGATACGGTAGATCCCGAGCGAATTCAGTCGGCCCAGCGGTGGGACATCCGCCAGATCCGCAATTTCATGATCCTCTTCGGCCTGATCAGCACGGTGTTCGATCTCGCGACCTTCGCCGTGCTGAGGCTGATCGTGAACGCCGACGCCGATCGCTTCCGCACGAGCTGGTTCGTCGTGTCGCTGCTGACCGAACTCACCGCCCTGCTGCTCCTGAGAACGCGCCGGAGAGCCTGGCAGAGCACTCCGTCACGCCTGCTGCTCGGGAGCTGCGTGCTAGTGGCGCTGCTTGCGGTTGGCTTGCCGTACGCGGGCTCGATCGGTTCGCTGTTTGCCTTTGAGCCGCCGAACGGTGTGACAATGGCGATTCTGCTTGGCGTGGTGGCGCTCTACGCCGCCGTTACCGAGTTCGTGAAGCGTCTGCGGCAGCGCGAGGCATGAGGATGCGTGCGTCCTGTGACGATCGGCATCAGCTTGCCTTGCGGCGGTCTGCCATGTCAGCCCAGCTTCGCCGCCAAGGCTGCATCGAGCTTGTACGGATCCTTGAGGTAAGCGATCGATCCATCGGGCTGCGGCACCGCCGTCATGTAAACGACATAGGCCGGAACGGGTGAACCCAGCGCCACGCGGGTCGTGATCCGCTTGGCGACGACGGCATCTATTCGGGCTCGATCCCAGCCGACGTCTGCCAGCAACTTCTGCGCCAGGTCGAAAGGTTCCTGCGTGCGTATGCAGCCGTGGCTGAACGTGCGATCGGGGCGGTCGAACAATTCCTTGCTCGGCGTGTCGTGAATGAACACCGTCAGCGGGTTGGGCATATCGAGCTTCATTTGCCCGAGCGAATTTCCGGGCCCCGGCCGCTGCACGACCTCCAGGTGACCCGCCCGATAACTCCAGGTGTAGCCGCGGCTGCGCGCGGTGGCTGGCTGGCTGCGCACGAGCCTGCCGACACTTTCGGCTATTATCGATGGCGGAACGTTCCACGACGGGTTGAGAATGACGCCGGTGACCAGGGCTTGGAACTGCGGCGTCTGCTTGCCGATCTGGCCGACGATCACCTTGTGACTGGCGACTGGCTTGCCGTTCTCGATCAGCCGCAAGCGGTATTCAGGGATGTTGACCAGGAGGTAGCGAGAACCCGCGTTATGCGGAAACCAGCGCCAGCGTTCGAGGCTCGCGATCAGCGCGACCCGTTTGGCCGGATCGGCGCCATCGGGGCCCGCGAGCGCGGCGCGCAGCGAAATATACTCCGGATTGTGCGGCGCGAAGGAATCGAGCACCCACGAAACCTGCTGCGCCGTGATCGCCACGTCGATCATTCGTGCGACGAGGACCGGGTCGAGTGAGTTTGGTGCAATGTAATAGCGGCTGCGCTGACCCGGCCGCACGTGACCGATCGCGAGGTCTTCGGCCACCAGGCCGAAACTCGCCGTCGCCTGCCTTTCCAGAGCCACAGGATCGCCCGCCTGGATCGCTTCCTTGAGCGCGGCCGCCTGGTAGTCCGACGGGTCGAGGCCGTGGTTCCCGAGGCGTTCGATATAGGCAACCAACGTGCTTGCCGTCGCCCGGTCCCAGCGCTCCGGCCGCGTCTGCTGCGCGAGAGCGGCCGTTCCATACGTCGTCGCCATCCACAGCAGGATCGCCGCCAGGAAGCGATAGAGGCATTTGGAGGCGGTTGCGCTCGGCAGCATGGCACGGGTCCTTCTTTGCACAGCACCCTGCCAAGGCGTTTTCTCACGGTATCTTCGTAATTTTGCGGAAAAAAGCCGCCCGGCGCTCACCGCAGCCAGGCAAATGGCGCGCCCACGCCCCGATCACTCGCCCAAACGGCAGCCAGCTGGTCCGATTGCGCCCGCGCAGGACAACTACGGAACATAGCGAATGCACCGCCGCTCGCGAAAGCGGTCATCTTGCAGGGATGGGCGAGGTCTCGGGCCTCATGCGCGAGCGACGCGTTGATGGAGGTGAAAAATGACCGGCAAACTAGCGCGCATTCTCTTCATCGCGGCCTTGACCGCGGGGGCCACGACGTACGCCCGCTACAGAAGCGATATGGCGAAAGCTCGCGCCGACCTCGATCGCGGCAGCACGATCGCGCATACGGCGGCAGGTCCCATCGAATATGCGGAACGAGGCGAAGGGCCGGCGCTGCTCATGATCCATGGAGCTGGCGGCGGCTACGATCAGGGGCTGCTCCTTGCCGACGATTTTGGCGGGGACTTGCGTGTCGTCGCGCCTTCGCGCTTCGGCTATGTCAGGACCCCGATACCTCCTGACGCTTCCCCGGCCGCCCAGGCCGACGCTCACGCGGCGCTGCTCGACTTCCTCGGAATCGAGAAAGCGATCGTTGCCGGCGCCTCGGCCGGAGCTCCGAGCGCTATAGAGTTCGCCTTGCGATATCCAGGTCGGGTGTCGGCCCTGATGCTCCTTGTTCCCCGCACCTATCACCCGAGCCAGTCGATCGGCGCGGACGAAAGTGCGGAGAGCCAGGCCGTATTGCGCCTCGTCGAAGCGTCGGCCGACTTCCCGTTCTGGCTCGCGGCGCGGATTTCCCGCAGGTCCGTGGTTCGCTTCCTGGGAGTTCCGCCCCAAGTTGACGCGAGCGCGTCCGAGGCGGAGAAGGCTCGCGTCAGCAGGATCATCAAATCGATCCTGCCGCTATCGAGCAGAGTGCAGGGTATAGGAGTTGACGGCGCGGCCGACATCCACGCGTGGCCTCTCGAACAGATTTCCTGCCCCGTCCTGATCATCTCGTCGGAAGACGACCTTTACAGGACGCTTCCCGGAGCAAGGTTTACGGCCGCGCATATTCCTGGCTCGGAATTGCACGTCTTCAAGCGCGGTGGTCACCTCATGGTCGGGCAAAGCGCCAAGGTGCGGCATATCGTGCGTGATTTCTTGCAGCGCAGCCGTGGCCTCATGAGCCATGCTCACGACAAGCCTTTCAAGGCTGCGGCAGCCGCCGAACCAGCTTCATGAAGAGGTGGAGCTTCAACTCCTCCTGAGTTCGCATCTCATGGATCAAGCCGAAGTCGAGAAGGCCGGCTCAGGCCAAGAGCTGCCGTTCGCGGGATGCGACAAGAATTTCTGCTTCTGTCCTTGGCCATCGTCGACCCCGCTCCTCAAGCCCATGGCGAGGACGGCACCCACGCGATCACGCTCATCGGTTGCGGGCGCACCGCATCAGCGCGCACGAAAGCCAAGACCGCCCGGTTGAGACGTGCGAACTCGGCTTGCGAGGCCGGGCGAGCTGTCAGTCCGACTGCGTGCGGACAAAATGGCTCAACAAGCTATTGGCCAACGTCCAGCGAGTAGCCCTCCGCCCTGACCGTCCGGATGATCTCTCCACCGCCGTTGGCTGCATCGAGCGCTTGCCGGAGCCGGCGGATGTGAACGTCGACAGTGCGCGCCTCGATGTCCTCGTTGTGGGGCCAGACGCGCTCGAGCAGTTGATGACGCGAGAAGACCTTCTCCGGGTGCTGCAGCAGATATCGCAGCAGACGGTACTCGGTTGGCCCCAGCTCGACGCGCGCGCCTTTATGGCGCACACGGTGCGCTGCGGTGTCCATCTCGAGGCCGGCATAGGTCAGCTTATCGGCCAGGAGATTGGGATTCGAGCGCCGCAGCACCGCTTTTGCCCGCGCGACCAGTTCCTTGGGACTGAATGGCTTGGTCACGAAATCGTCCGCGCCCGTCTCGAGGCCACGAATGCGGTCCTCCTCCTCGCCCCGAGCGGTCAGCATGAGGATCGGCATGTTCGCGTGTGCGCTGCGCCTGCGCAACTGGCGGCACACTTCGATGCCGCTCAGATCTTCGATCATCCAGTCGAGCACGACCAGGGCGGGCTTGATCTCCTCGACCAGCACGAGCGCCTCCTCGCCCGACGGCGTGGTCGTGACGGTAAAGCCTTCCTTCGAGAAGTGATGCTTCACCAACTCGGCGATCGCGCGGTCGTCCTCGACGACCAGCAATCTCTTGTTGCCATTGTCGGACACGGTCAGCCGGCCTTCGTCTTATGCTCGGCGACATGCTCGCCAGTGGCGGCGTAATAGACCATCTCGGCAATGTTCGTCGCGTGGTCGCCGACACGCTCGATATTCTTGGCCACGAACAGCAGATGCGCCGACTGGCCGATGTTCTGCGGCCGCTCCATCATGAACGTCAACAGCGTGCGGAAGATGGAGTCGTAGAAGTCGTCGACCGCCTGGTCGCGCTCGACAACACGGACAGCCGCCTCGGGATCACGATTGACGAAGGCATCGAGGACGTCGTGCACCATCTGGGTCGCGATGCGGGCCATTTCCGGGAGCAGGGACAAGGGTTCGATCTGGCTGGAGTCCTCGAGCAGCGGCACTCGCCGGGCGATGTTCTTGGCGTAGTCGCCGATGCGCTCCACGACGCCGGAAATCTTCAGCGCGGCGACCGCTTCGCGCAGGTCACCGGCCATCGGGGCGCGCAGCGCGATCAATTGAACGACCCGTTTCTCGGCCTCGATTTCCAGATTGTCGAGCTTCACGTCCTCGCGGACCACGGCCATGGCGCCGTCGACGTCCCGCTGGACGAGGCAGCGCATCGCCTCGCTGATGGCGTGCTCGGCCAGACCGCCCATCTGTGCGATGAGCGCCCTCAGGCGATCCAGATCCTCGTCGAAGGCCTTCAGTGTGTGTTCGCGTGCCTGCTGCATCGCTCGCTCCCTCAGCCGAACCGGCCCGTTATGTAATCCTGCGTGCGCTGCACACGAGGATTGGTGAAGATGTCCCGGGTCTTGCCGAACTCGATCAGCTCGCCGAGGTGAAAGAACGCGGTCCGCTGCGACACGCGGGCGGCCTGTTGCATGTTGTGGGTCACGATTATGATCGTGAAGCGCTCGCGCAGCTCGTGAATCAGTTCCTCGATCTTCGCGGTCGAGATCGGATCGAGCGCGGAGGTCGCCTCGTCGAGGAGCAGGATTTCGGGCCTGACGGCAATCGTGCGGGCGATGCACAGCCGCTGCTGCTGGCCGCCCGACAGGCCGAGGGCGCTTTGGCCGAGCTTGTCCTTGACCTCGTCCCACAGGGCCGCCTGTCGCAGCGCGTCTTCCACCCGGTCGGCGATCTCGGACTTCGACAACTTCTCGTAATAGGACAACGCGAAAGCGACATTGTTGCGGATCGACGAGGCGAAAGGGGTCGGCTTCTGGAAAACCATGCCGACCTTTCTTCTCAGTTCCGACAGCGGATAGCGTTTGTCGAGCACGTTGCGGCCATCGACCAGGATCTCACCCTCGGCGCGCTGCTCGGGGTAGAGCTCGTAGATACGGTTGATCGATCTCAAGAGGGTCGACTTGCCGCATCCCGACGGACCGATAATTGCCGTGACCGCATTGGCCTTGATCTCGAGGTTCACGTCATGAAGGGCCTGGGCGCGGCCGTAGAAGAAATCGAGGTGACGGATGCCGAGCTGCGTCGGCGTCTCAGACACGGCATCGTGGTTCGGCTCGAAGCGCAAGAGAGAAGGCGTCGCGAGCATAGCTTCGTTATCCATTTAGCGTTTTCCCCGGCGGACGATCAGTCGCACCGCGATGTTGAGGCCGAGCACGAACAGGGTCAGCATGAGGGCGCCGGCCCAGGCCAGCTCGTGCCATTCGTCGTAAGGGCTCATCGCGTACTGAAAGATGACGACCGGCAGGTTGGCGAGCGGCTCGTTCAGGCTCGATGTCCAGAATTGATTGCTCAACGCGGTGAACAGCAGCGGCGCGGTTTCGCCGGCAATGCGCGCGACGCCCAGGAGAATACCGGTGAGAATGGCAGAAAGCGCGGCCTTGTAGAGTATCTGCAATGTCACCTTCCACCGCGGTATGCCGAGCGCGAAGGCCGCTTCGCGCATCTGGTCGGGCACGAGGCGAAGCGCCTCGTCGCTCGTCCTCACGATGACCGGCAGCAGGATCATCGCCAGGGCCAGCGCGCCGGCAAAGCCCGAGAAATGCCCCATCGAAACGACCACCATTTCATAAACGAACAGGCCGATAACGATCGAGGGCGCACTGAGCAGGACGTCGTTGAGGAAGCCGACCACCGTACCGAGGCGCGTGTAGCGGCCGTGTTCGGCGAGGTAGGTTCCAGCGGCCAATCCGATCGGGGCGCCGATCGCCACGGCCAGCAGGATCATCACCGCGCTGCCGTAAAAGGCGTTCAGCAACCCACCTTGTGAGCCGGGCGGCGGGGTCATCTGCGTGAACAGAGTCGGGCTCAGCGCACCGATCCCCTGCTGCAGCGTGGTCCACAGGATCCAGAACAGCCAAACCAGGCCGAACAGCGTTGCCGCGCCGGCAAAGACGAGCGCCATGCCGTCGACGATCTTGCGTTTCCGCGCGCGCGAGAGGGTCACAAGGTCCTCCCGTGAACGCGCTTCAGGCGCAAAAGCAGGAGCTTGGCGAGGCTCAGCACGATGAAGGTGACCACGAACAGCAGGAAAGCGAGGGCAATGAGCGAGGAGCGGTAAAGCTGGCTGTCCGCCTCGGTGAACTCGTTGGCGATCGCAGCGGCGATGGAATTGCTTGGCATGAGCAACGAGAGCGAGAGGTCGTGAGCGTTGCCGAGCACGAAAGTCACGGCCATCGTCTCGCCCAGCGCGCGGCCGAGACCAAGGAAGATCGCCCCGATGATCGCCGAGCGGGTGTAGGGCAAGGTGACCTTGGTCAGGACTTCCCAGCGCGTCGAGCCGAGCGCGACCGCCGCTTCCTTGAGCGGCGCGGGCACTTCCGCGAAGACGTCGCGGGCGACGGCGGCGATGAACGGGATGATCATGATGCCGAGCACGATGCCAGCGGTCAGCATGCCGATCCCGATCGGCGGCCCGTCGAACAGCGTTCCCAGGATCGGCCAGGCTCCGAGGTGGTCCGTCAGCCATGGCTCGACGTGAGCGCCCATGAACGGCGCGAACACGAACAGGCCCCACATGCCGTAGATAATGCTCGGAATGGCCGCGAGCAGCTCCACCGCGATGCCGATCGGACCGCGCGACCAGCGCGGCGCGATCTCGGTCAGGAACAGGGCGATGCCG
>DATJHD010000333.1:0-8621 GCA_035494275.1 Croceibacterium sp. | reverse complement strand
CGCTATCCCGGTTCCGGGCGCCTCGAGGGCAAGGTCGCGATCGTGACCGGCGGCGACAGCGGCATCGGCCGGGCGACCGCGGTGCTGTTCGCGCGCGAGGGCGCCAAGGTTGCCATCGCCTACCTCGAGGAAGACGACGACGCGCACATGACGATGGACGCCATCGAGCAGGAGGGCAGCGAAGCGTTGGGCTTCTCCGGCGACCTCGGCGAGCCCGAGCACTGCAAGAAGGTCGTCCAGGGCGTGATCGACAAGTGGGGCCGGCTCGACATCCTGGTCAACAACGCCGGCGAGCAGCACCCGGACAAGGACATCACCGACATCACCGTCGAGCAGCTGCAGCGCACGTTCCAGACCAACATCTTCTCGATGTTCTACATGGTCCAGGCCGCCCGCCCGCACCTCCTGAAGGGAGCGGCCATCGTCAACTGCACCAGCGTGACGATGTACGAGGGCTCGCCCGGCCTGCTCGACTACAGCGCGACCAAGGGGGCGATCACCGCGTTCACCCGCTCGCTGTCGGAGAACCTGATCGAGCACGGCATTCGCGTGAACGCCGTCGCGCCGGGACCGATCTGGACGCCGCTCAATCCCTTCGGCGGCGCCCCGCCCGAGAAGATCAAGGATTTCGGCAAGGACACGCCGATGGGCCGTCCCGGCCAGCCGAACGAGGTCGCCCCCGCGTTCCTCTTTCTCGCCTGCGAGGATTCGAGCTATATGTCCGGCCAGGTCCTGCACCCCAACGGAGGCACCGTCGTCAACGGCTAGCCACAGGAGTTTCGCCTGAGCCCGGCGGTCCGCCCCGCCGGGCCGGGCGACGCTGCCGCGTGCGCGGCAATTTACGCGCCGTTCGTGCGCGAGAGCTGCATCAGCTTCGAGCTCGAGCCGCCCGACGAGGCGGAGATGGCGCGGCGCATCGCCGCCTACTCGGCGAGCCACGCATGGCTCGTCGCCGAGCGCGACGGCAAGGTGGCAGGCTACGCCTACGGCTCGCCGCATCGCGAGCGGGCCGCTTACGCGAGCTCTTGCGACGTCGCCGTCTATGTCGATCCGGCGCATGCGCGACAAGGGTTCGGCCGGGCGCTCTACGCGCGGCTGCTGCCCGCGCTGGGCGAAAAGTACCATGCGGCGTTTGCCGGCATCGCGCTGCCCAACGATGCGAGCATCGGCCTGCACGAAGCGATGGGCTTCACGCCCGTCGGTGTCTATCGCGAAGTCGGTTGGAAGATGGGCGCGTGGCGGGATGTCGGCTGGTGGCAGCGGCTGCTGTAGCGCGTCACACGCTTTTGCTGAGGAGCACCAGGCTGATCAGCAGCCCGTTGTGCATCATGTGCAACAGCATGTCGGACCACAGGCCAAACGTCACGCGCGCGTAGCCGAAGACGAGCCCGGCGATCAGCTGCGGCACCACCAGCGGCAGCAGGATCAGCATCGTCCCCTGGCTGTAGTTGCCGAGGTGCGCGAGCGCGAACAGCAGCGCGCTGGCGAGGTAGAACCACGTGAAATGCCGGCTGAAGAACCCCATCGCGGGCCGCTTGCGCAGCCATATCACGAGCGCGATTGCCACGATCGCCGCCAAGAGCAGGCTGCCGAGGAGCAGGATCGGATGCGCCTGCGGCCCCGACAGGAAAGCGAGGCCCGCGCCGGCGAGCAGCGCGACGGCCGCCCAGACGTGGCCCGGGCGGCCCGACACCCAGCTGCGGAAGATCAGCTCCTCTCCCAGCGGCGCGGCGACAATGATGATCGCCAGCCATCCCGGCCCCAGGGTCAGCTTGTCAATCTCGTTTTCGGGCATGCGAAAGCCGAGCCTGGTGGCAAGGCCGACGACACCGACCAGCAACGCCATCAGGAGAAGATCAAGCCCGAACAGCTGCAGCGTGCGGCCGAACGCCGACAGGCGAATGCCGGTCATCTGCTCCGGCAGCGCCGGACGCTTCAGGAACGAGGCGAATGTGCGCCATTCGGCTGGCACGAGGCGCGCCAAGCCCGGGCTTGTGACTTGGCCGTGCATGCGGCTAGAGGGTCCCCCCATCCAAGACTAACCAGAACGAAGACGACCCCGATGGCCGGCCATTCCAAGTTCAAGAACATCATGCATCGCAAGGGCGCGCAGGACAAGAAGCGCTCGGCGATGTTTTCCAAGCTTTCGCGCGAAATCACCGTCGCCGCAAAATCGGGCATGCCCGATCCCGACATGAATCCGCGCCTGCGCCTGGCGGTCAACAACGCGCGCGCGCAGTCGATGCCGAAGGACAACATCCAGCGGGCGATCGACAAGGCGAGCGGCGGCGATGCGGAGACGTACGAGGAGATCCGCTACGAGGGCTACGGCCCCGGCGGCGTGGCGCTGATCGTCGAGGCGCTGACCGACAACCGCAACCGCACCGCCACCAACGTGCGCACTGCGTTCAGCAAGAACGGCGGCAACCTCGCCGCGAGCGGCGCCGTCAGCCACGGGTTCGAGCGCAAGGGCATGATCGAGTACCCGGCGAGCGCGGGCGACGAGGACAAGGTCCTCGAAGCGGCCATCGAGGCAGGCGCCGACGACGTCGAGAGCGATGCCGACGGGCACACCATCTGGACCGACATGGAAACCTTGCACGAAGTCGCCAAGGCGCTCGAAGCGAGCCTCGGCGAGCCGCAAAGCGTCAAGCTCGGCTGGAAGCCCAATCTTTCGGTGGATGTCGGCGAGGGCGATGCCGAGACCCTGATGAAGCTTGTCGACACGCTCGAAGAGGACGACGACGTGCAGACCGTCTGGGGCAACTACGAGGTCTCGGACGAAGTGATGGAGAAGCTCGGCTGATGTGGACGATCATCGCCAAGGCGCTGCTTGCCGGAGCGATGATCGCCGCCGTTTCCGAGATCGGCAAGCGCCTGCCCGCGACCGCGGCGATCGTCGCCTCGTTGCCGCTCGTGTCCGTGCTCGGGATGATCTTCCTGTGGCACGCCAAGCCCGACAGCGAGAACATGGCCGTGCACGTGCAGGCAACGTTCTGGTACGTCCTCCCCTCGCTGCCGATGTTCCTGCTGATCCCGCCGATGCTGCGCGCGGGCACGAACTTCTGGATTGCGCTCGGCGTGGGCTGCGCGATCACCGTCGGCCTCTACCTCTTGATGGTGCATTTCGGGCCTCGCTTCGGCCTGCGGGTATGATCATCCTGGGCCTCGATCCCTCGCTGACCTGCACCGGGTGGGGCATCGTGCGCAGCGAGGGCTCGAAGCTGACGCATGTGGCCAACGGCCAGATCGCCACCGACGCCAAGGCGCCGATTTGCGAGCGGCTCAGTCATTTGCATGCCGGCGTGGCGGCGGTCATTGCCACCCATGGTCCCGATCGCGCCGCGGTCGAGGAGGTGTTCGCCAACAAGAACCCACAATCGACGCTCAAGCTCGCCCAGGCTCGCGGTGCGGTGCTCGCCGCCTGCGGGCAGGCGAGCCTGCCGGTCGCCGAGCATGCCGCGCGCCTCGTCAAGAAGGCGATCGTCGGCACCGGCGGGGCTGAGAAGCCGCAGGTCCAGACGATGCTCAAGGTGCTCTTGCCGGGCGCGGCGATCGAAGGCGCCGACGCCGCCGACGCGCTGGCGGTGGCGATCGCCGACGCGCACCTCAAGGGAGGCGGCTGATGTTCCTCGTCGTGTTTCGCAACCGCAAGCGCGCCGCCATCGACCAGGCGGCCTACGACGCCGAGGCCGAGCAGATGCAGCTTCTGGCCGCCCGGCAGCCCGGCTACCTCGGCTTCAAGTCCTATCACGCCGATGACGGCGAGGCGGTCTCAATCTCCGAGTGGCAGGACGAAGCCTCCGCCCTCGGCTGGCGCAAGGTCGCCGAGCACCGGGCGGCGCAGCGGCGCGGCCGCAGCGACTATTACCAGGAATACACCCTGTTCGCCTGCGCGGACCCACGCATCCACCGCTTCAACCGCACCGACGGGCCATGACCATCGATTTCCACGGCAGCTCCGGCTGCGACCGCTCTTGAGGGGAGCAGCAGCCCCGATGCAAACTGTCGTCGTGCAGCCAGACCTGATCGACAGGCCCAAGGCTCGGTCGAGGCAGAGGCATGGCCAGCCGTAAGCCCGCCGAGATCGGGAGCCTCCTTTGGCGCTGGTTCGTGCATCGCAAGATGCGCACGACCATGCCGATGGCGCGGCGCCGGGCGGCCACCGCGCTGGGCGCCGTCATGCTGGCCGTCGTGGCTCTCGTCTTCGCGCGGTCGGCGGACGCCGCGCAATTGGTCTTCAGGCGCCTGGTCGCGGAATATCCGTGGGCGCCGTTGGCGCTCACGCCGGTCATGTTTGCGGCCGTCGCGTTCGCCACCGCGCGTTGGGCAGGCGAAGCGCGGGGATCCGGCATCCCGCAGATCATTGCCGCTGCCGAGAAGCCCGCCAGCGCAGGAGCGGGGCGCCTGGCCGACCTGAGGATCGCCATGGCCAAGCTGGTCCTGACGCTGCTGATGCTGCTGGGCGGAGCATCCGTCGGCCGCGAGGGGCCGACGGTGCAGGTCAGCGCCGCTTTCATGGTGTGGATGAACCGCCTCCTTCGCGTTCCTCTCAGTTCGGGCGTGTTCATTGCCGGGGGCGCGGCCGGGGTTGCGGCGGCCTTCAACACGCCGCTCGCCGGCGTCGCCTTCGCCATCGAGGAACTGGCGGCGGCTTACGAACAGAAGGTGGCGATCCTCGTGATGGCAGCGGTGATGATCTCGGGCCTTACCATGATCGGCATTGCGGGAGACTATGTCTATTTCGGAGCCCTCAAGAGCACCATCGGGCTGCGCGAAACGCTCTATCTCGCACCCGCGGTCGGCATTGCCGGCGGGCTCGCAGGCGGGCTGTTCTCTCGCGTGGTGCTTCACTTCGGCAATGCCAGCAGCGGGTGGGTGGCGCGGCTCAAACGCCGGCCAGTGCTGTTCGCGGCGGCCTGCGGCCTCATCGTCGCCGTCGTCGGCATCCTGTCGGCAGGCACGACGTGGGGCACGGGTTACGTTCCAGCCAAGGCGCTGATCGAAGGCGGCCATCTCTCGCCCTGGTTCGGGCCGGCGAAGTTCATTGCATCCATCTGCACGACCCTGAGCGGGACGCCGGGCGGAATCTTTTCTCCATCGCTCGCCGTCGGCGCCGGACTCGGCAACGCCATGGCGGGGCTGTTCCCGTCGTCTCCGACCTCGGCGATAGCGTTGCTGGGGATGGCGGCCTATTTCGTCGGCGTTGTCCGAGCGCCGTTCACCGCGGTCATCATCCTCATGGAGACGACCGCCAGCCGGAGCATGATCCTGCCGCTGTTTGCGACCGCGCTCATCGCCGACGCGACGAGCGCGCTGATCAACCGCGAACGCATCTATCACGGGCTGTCGAGAGCATTCCTGCCGGAGCATCCTCATGGCCAGTAACTTCGCATGCCAATGTGGTGGACGGCGCTCCACCCGGCCGATCGTCTTGCTGGTCCGTCGTCCGGGGTGGAACGGGCGACTTAGAATGGAACGCGCACGCTGGAATTCTTCGGGGTATCCCCGATTGCCGTTCGGCCAGCAAGGCGCACAAGACGGAGCGTAAGAACGTCGATCGACTCACGACAAGATGGACCCGGGTCCTCATCTGCCGCATTCGAAACCGCACCTTCCGCGGGGTCTCTTAGGAAAGACTGCGAAATACAATGTCACACGTTGACGTCTGGGGCATTCCCAACTGCGACACGGTCAAGAAGGCCCGCGCCTGGCTCGACGCAAAGGGCATCGCCTACACCTTCCATGACTACAAGAAGGAAGGCGCCGATCCGGTCAGGCTGCGCCAGTGGATCGATGCGAAAGGCTGGGAGACGGTCCTCAACCGCCGCGGGACCGCCTTCCGCAAGCTCGATCCCGCGCTCACGGCCGATCTCGGCGCCGAAACGGCGGTGCCGCTGATGCAGGCCCATCCATCGACCATCAAGCGGCCCGTAGTCGAGCATCCCGGCGGCCTGCTCGTCGGCTTCGACGCCGCCGCGTGGCAAGCGGCGCTGGGCTAATCGACTTTCGGCACAGGCTCGGCCTCGATGTGGCGCGAGCCGGCCTTCATCCAGATGTAGATCATCGCCCCGCTGAACAGCAGGGCCGCCGCCACCCACAAGACGCTTGCCATCTCCTGCGTTCCCCCGAGGAGCGCGAACAGCGTCGCGCCGAAGGACACCGGCAGGTTGCTCAGCGAATTGTAGATGGTGAACTGCGTCGCCGCGACTTGCGGGTCGGACAGCTGCATCCTCAGCGGATTGGTGCAGATGCTGGTCAGGGTGTCGTGCATCGACCAGACAGCGCTCATCACGATGAACGGGAGCACCGCCGCCCACACGGACTGCCCGTAAAGCACGAACAGGGCGAGCGCGGCGTACGTCATGTGGATCAGCACGCTCGCATGGCGCGGGCCCATGCGGCTGGTCATGAAGCTGCCGATGCCGATCGCGAGAATGGCCATGACAAGGTCCGCCGTCGAGATCATGCTCGAGTAGCCGGCGGTGGAGAAGCCGACCGTCGCGACGGCGATGATCGGCCACAGCGTGGCGAACATGCCCCCCGCGCAACGCGCCAGCGCGGAGCCGCCGAGCAGCTTCAGGCTGTCGATACGGGCAAGCGACTTCAACGTCGTGACGAAGATCGGCAGCCAGGCGCCGACGTGCCGCTCGAGGTTGACCGGGGATGGCGCGCCGGGACTCCACGGGAACCGCTTCTCCCCGGTTCGCTCGCGGTAGGCGACGACGTAGAGGGTGATGAGCAGGATCACCGGGGTGAAAAACAGGAAGGTCGCCTGGCTGCCGAAATACTGCAGCCCGAACCCGGCGGCCGCTCCCGAAAGCGCGCGGCCGACGGTCTGCCCACCGAACATGAAGGCGCTCGCGGTGCCCTGCTCGTCGTCGGCCAGGAGGTCGACCGCCGTGCCGTCAACCGCCACGTCCTGGATCGCCGACCCCGCGCCGATCATGAAGACGATGTAGAGGATCAATTGCAGGTCGTTGGCCCCCGGCGCCGCAACGGCGGCAATCGCGAAGCCGAGGACCATCAGCAGTTGCGCGCCGATGAGCCACGCCCGCCGGCGGCCCATCGCGAGGTACGCGTAGCGGTCCATCACCGCCGCGGGGATGAACTTGAAGCTCCACGGCAGGAACGCGGTGGCGATGATCGCGGCGACGGCGGCCTCGTTGGCGCCGTTGGCCACCAGCCACGCCGGCAGCGCGACTTGCGAGATGCCGAGCGGCAGGCCCTGGCCGAAGTAGAGCAGGAAGAAGGTGAAATACCGCAGCGGGCGGCTTTCGGACAGCACCAGCGAACGCCCGGCAACGGCAGCCATGCAAATCTCCCCGCATCAACACCCGGGGGACAGATTAACCGTGATCCCCCGCGTTGCCAATCGAGGGTGTCGGGCGAGGCCCGTGGCCGGCCCCGCCGCGATAGCGCGCGATCAGGTCCGCTTCCTGGCGCAGGCGGGCGGCATCCTCGCCGCGGCCGTGACGCTCATAGTCCTCGGCTGCGGCGAGACGCGAACGCGCCTCGGCCGCCAGCAGCTCGCCGAGCGCCGCGTTGTCGAGATCGCGCCGCCCCACTTCGCCGACAGCTTCACGCCGGCGGATGCGCTCCTCGAACTCGTCGATCGGCAGCGCCTCGGCATTGTCGATGGCGGCGATGAGCGTGCGGATCATGGCCACCTCCCGAGGCTTGCGTTCGCGCAGGGCCGTCCTGAGGTCGGCGCGCAGCCGCTCCTTCAGCTCGCCGGCGCTCACGCCGCGGTCGCCGTGACGAGGTAATCGAGCGAGAGGTCGCCCGACAGGTGCAGCCCCCTCGTGGGCGTGAAGGCTATGCCGCGCGGGGCGCCCATGCGGAGCCCCGCCTCGACGAGCAGATCGCGCAATTCGTCAGGGGTGACGAAATCATCCCACCGGTGCGTTCCGCGCGGAATGGCCCCAACGGTTTCGGCGAGGCCGACCATCAGCACACGCGAGCGGGCGGTGCGGTTCGGCGTCGAGAGGACGAGCAGCCCGCCCGGCGCAAGATGGCGCGCCAGCGAGCCAAGGAACGCGGCCTTGTCGGCGACGTGCTCGAGCACTTCCATCGCGGTGACGAGATCGAACCGGCCGAGGCCGAGCGCCGCGAGCTCCCCGTGGCGGTAATCGATCGAAAGACCCGCCCCTTCGGCATGCTCGCGCGCCACCGCCACGTTTGCTTGTGCCGCATCGACGCCGGTCACCTTTGCTCCAAGCCGCGCCAGCGGCTCCGCCAGCAGTCCGGCGCCGCAGCCGACGTCGAGCGCACGCCTGCCCGCAAGCGGCCTTAATCCTTGCGGATCACCGCCCCAGTGGCGGTCCACCGCCTCGCGCAGGAAGGCGAGCCGCACCGGGTTCATCCGGTGAAGCATCGCCGAGCTTCCCTTGGGGTTCCACCAGTCCTTCGCGAGGTCGGCGAAATGGGCCGCTTCCTCGGGGCGGATGGTTGCCGTTGTTACAGTTGCATCGGGCATGTCTCACCCCTAACAGCGCGCCAAACTTCCCGCCAGCTAGGAGCACAACGCGCGTGGCCCGGATCGTGATGAAATTCGGCGGCACCTCGATGGCCGGGACCGAGCGCATCCGCCGCGTCGCGCAGATCGTGCGCAAGCAGCA
>DATJHD010000332.1:0-2160 GCA_035494275.1 Croceibacterium sp. | reverse complement strand
CGCTCAATCGATGCCCTCGTCCGGGTGGGTTTCATCGAGCGCACGGCCGATCCCAACAACCGCCGCCGTCTCGCGATGCGGCTGACCGAAAGCGGCCGGGAAATGCTGACCAAGCGCCCCAAAGGCGGCGCGGGCCTGTTTTCCAAGCTCGAACGCCTCGCGCCCAGCGAGCTTCGCGCCGTCGAACGCGCGATCGAGATTCTGGAGCGCAGCTGACCGGCTCCGTCAGCCGCGCTCCATCGTTACTTGTCCTGCTTGTTCACCGTCGCCCAGGCGCGGCTCTCGGCCTCGCGGTGGGAAACGCCCTTCTTCTCATAGCCCTTCTCGATATGGCGGGCCTTGCGTTTTTCCTTGGACGTATGTTTGCCAGGCATGACAATCTCCTTCCCGTTCAAAAAACGTGTGAGGGCGACAGCCGTTGCCATGCTGCATTGCAACATGAGGCTCAAACGACTACATGGCGCGTCGAATTTCTCCGGGAAAATGTGAATGAAACTGCGTAACGTCGCGATCATCGCGCACGTCGATCACGGCAAGACGACGCTCGTCGACCAGCTCTTCCGCCAGTCGGGCACTTTCCGCGACAACCAGCGCGTCGAGGAGCGGGCGATGGATTCGAACGACCTCGAGAAGGAGCGGGGCATCACCATCCTCGCCAAGTGCACGAGCGTCGAATGGCACGGCACGCATATCAACATCGTCGACACGCCCGGCCACGCCGACTTCGGCGCGGAAGTAGAGCGCATCCTCTCGATGGTCGACGGCGTGATCCTGCTGGTCGACGCCGCCGAGGGCCCGATGCCGCAGACCAAGTTCGTCACCGGCAAGGCGCTTGCCCTCGGCTTGAGGCCGATCGTCGTCGTCAACAAGATCGATCGTCCCGACGCGCGTCCCGCCGAAGTCCTGGACGAGGTGTTCGAGCTGTTCCTCAACCTCGACGCCAATGACGACCAGCTCGATTTCCCGACGCTCTACGCCAGCGGCCGCGCCGGTTACGCCGGACTCACCGATGACGTCCGCGAGGGCGACCTGACGCCGCTGTTCGACACGATTGTCAGCCACGTCCCGCCGCCGCGCGTCGACGCCGGCCCGTTCCGCATGCTCGCCACCCTGCTCGACCGCGACCCGTTCCTCGGGCGGATCCTCACCGGCCGCATCGAGAGCGGCAAATTGAGCGTCAACATGCCGATCAAGGCGCTGGACGTGAACGGCAACGTCGTCGAGGAGGGCCGCGCGACCAAGGTCTTCGCCTTCCGCGGCCTCGAGCGCGTTCCGGTCGAGAGCGCCGAAGCGGGCGAGATCGTCGCCATCGCGGGCCTCATCAAGGCGACCGTCTCAAACACCTTCGCCGACCCCTCGGTCCAAGCCCCGCTGCACGCGCGGCCCATCGACCCGCCGACTCTGGCAATGAGCTTTTCGGTCAACGACAGCCCCTTCGCTGGCAAGGACGGCGACAAGGTCCAGAGCCGAGTCATCCGCGAGCGGCTCGAGCGGGAGGCGGAGGGCAATGTCGCGATCCGCGTGACGACGTCGGCGGACAACGACAGCTTCGAGGTGGCGGGCCGCGGCGAGCTCCAGCTCGGCGTCCTCATCGAGACCCTGCGCCGCGAAGGCTTCGAGCTCGGCATCAGCCGCCCGCGAGTCCTCTTCCGCGACGGCCCGAATGGCCGCGAGGAGCCCTACGAAACCGTCGTCATCGACGTTGACGACGAATTTTCCGGAACCGTCATCGATAAGATGGCGATGCGCAAAGGCGAGATGACCGACATGCGTCCCTCGGGCGGCGGCAAGACCCGGCTGACCTTCAGCGCGCCGAGCCGCGGCCTTATCGGCTATCACGGCGAGTTCCTGTCCGACACGCGCGGCACCGGAATCATGAACCGGCTGTTCGAGAAATACGGCCCCTACAAGGGCCCGATCGCCGGCCGCGCGAACGGAGTCCTCATCTCGATGGAGCAGGGCCCCGCCGTCGCCTACGCGCTGAATGCGCTGGAGGAGCGCGGCATCCTCTTCGTCTCCCCCGGCGAGATGCTCTACGAAGGCATGGTCATCGGCGAGAACGCCAAGCCCCAGGACCTCGAGGTCAACCCCTTGAAGTCCAAGCAGCTCACCAACTTCCGCGCCAGCGGCAAGGACGAAGGGATTCGCCTCACCCCGCCG
>DATJHD010000331.1:0-6345 GCA_035494275.1 Croceibacterium sp. | reverse complement strand
CGAACGGCAGTAGCCGTGCTCGAGCGTGTAGGTCTGCGGCAGGGTGAAGCCGGCCTTCTCGATCCGGCGCTCCAGCTCGGCCTGCGTCTCCTTGTCGACGTTGAGCGCGATGTGGCGGAACGGCGAAGGCGGCAGGGCGGGCCCGAACAGCGCCTGGTCCTCGGGGTCGGCGAACTGGAAGAACGCCAGCGCGCTGCCGTCCTGCAGGCCGAAGAACAGGTGGCAGTAGGTGCGGTCCTTGCCGAACAGGAAGTCGGTTTCGCACCAGGTGGCGACCAGCGGAATGCCCAGCACGTCCTCGTAGAAATGGCGCGTCGCCTCGAGGTTTTTGCTGACATAGGCCGTGTGGTGCAGGCGGCTGGGTACGCTGTTCATATCCCTCTCTCCATTGGCGGCGCCGAGTCACGAACGGCCGCAGTTGGCGGGCAGTCTAGCAAAGCGTTCCCGCGTGGCAATTCATTCACACTTGGCGCGCTGAAGGCGCAGATTTCTCGCCCCGCGGCACCACGCCGCCGACAGCGGTCAGCCGCGCGTCGTCCTGGGGGCCAGGTGCGATCTCAAAGGCACGCGGGCGCAGCGTCACGAATTTGCGAGGTACTGCGCGTTGTCCTGCCCCAGCTCGGGCGGCGCGGTTATCGTACGCTCGATCTCGCCGTCGAAGTGGAGCGGCGAGCGGATCGTGCGGAAGCGCCCGCGCGGGCCTTCGCATTCGGCCATCACCTGGTGGAACTGGCCTAGCTCGCCTTCGAGTACTTCCTTCGAATTGAGGATCGGCGAGTGCGGCACCTCGAGCTCGGTCAGCCGGTCGTCCCAGTGCTGGCGCGTGTTCGACTTGAAGATCGGCGCGAGAAATTGGATCACCTTCTCGTAGTTCTTGATGCGTGCGGGCCGGGTAGCGAATTCCTCGCGTTCGAGCATGTCGGGCACACCCATCGCGGTGGCGAGGTTTTCCCAGAACTTCGGCGGGCTCGACATGTGGAGGGCAATCCACCCCCCGTCGGCGCATTCGAAGACGTAGCTCTGCGACACGTGCGGCCGCGAGTACGGCCCCATGATCTGGTCGACCGCCAGGTAATGGGTGAAGTCGTCGAGGTTGAAGTGGCACATCGCCTCGAACATGCTCGTCTCGACGTGGCGGCCCTTGCCGGTCGCCTCGCGCTCGTACAGCGCCGCCAGCACGCCCATCGCCGCGTAGAACCCCGTCACCGCGTCGGCGATCGCCGGCCCGACGACGCGCGGATGGTCGGGATTGATGAGGAGGCGCAGGAACCCGGCGCTCGCCTGGGCGACGGTGTCGAACGCCGGCCGATCGCGGTGCGGCCCTTCTTGGCCGAAACCGGAGATGTCGGCGTAGACCAAACGCGGATTGAGCGCCTGCAGCCGCGCGGCATCGACCTTCAATCGTTCGGCGACGCCCGGACGGAAGTTCTGGATGAACACGTCGGCGGTTGCGACCAGCGCGTCGAACTTCGCGAGGTCGCCTTCGTCCTTGGTGTTGAGCTCGATCGACTTCTTGTTGCGGTTGTAGGTCTGGAAGTGTGGTGAATAGAGGTCGCCGTCGAAGGCGCGGAACGGGTCGCCGGTGCCCGGCTGCTCGACCTTGATCACCTCGGCCCCGAGGTCCGCAAGCAGCATCGCCGCGGCAGGACCGGTGATGAAAGTGCCCATGTCGAGCACGCGAATCCCTTTGAGTGGCTTGGCCATATGTCTCCCTCTGGTCTCTCGCCTTTCGCCCCTAGCCGTTGGGGGCGAGCGAAGTCGAGATGTCTTCATGCGAACCAACTTGCGCGCCGCTTGCGGCGAGCAGAACCCTTTGGCGCCTCCCGTCCGTTCGTGCCTTTGCGTGAAATATGGACAAGCGCGGCGCCGGCAGTCCAAAGCAGCAGCCAACCAAGGGAGGCCCACATGCGCATTGGCAAGCAGGACGCGCCGTTCACCGCCATCTGCACCTCGGACGCGACCAGCATCACCGTGCGCGGGCGCGACCTGGTCGACGAGCTGATGGGACAGATCGACTTCACCAGCTACTTCTGGCTGCTTGTCACCGGGCAGATGCCGAACGAGGACCAGGCCCATTTCCTCAACGCGGTGCTGGTGGCGCTGGCCGAGCACGGGCTGGTGCCGAGCGTCGTCGCCGCGCGGATGACCTATGCCGCCGCGCCCGAAGCGCTGCAGGGCGCGGTCGCCGCCGGGCTGCTCGGCTGCGGCTCTGTCGTTCTGGGCAGCGCGGAAGTGGCGGGCAGGTTCTACTCGACATGCGTCGCGGACCAGCGCGCGACCGGCGATGCCCTCCACGTGGTAGCGGTGCGCAATATCCAGGAACTTCGCCAGACGACCAAGGCGATCCCCGGGTTCGGCCACCCGCAGCACGCCGGCGGCGACCCGCGCGCCAACCGGCTGCTCGAAATGGCCGACGAACGCTGCGTCTCCGGCGAGCACGTGGCAATGATGCGCGCGCTGAAGGCCGCTTTGCCCGAGACGATCGGCCGCGACCTCCCCATCAACGTCAACGCCGCGATCCCCTCGATCATGCTCGACCTCGGCTTCCCGCTCGCGGCGCTGAAAGGCATCGGCCTGCTGTGCCGAACGGCGGGCCTGATCGGCCACCTGACCGAGGAAGCCGAGCGGCCGATCGGATTTATCCTGTCAGGCGCGGCGGCGAAGGCGATCGAGTATGACGGGGAGTAACGCCGATACCATTGTCAAGGGTGGGGCCTCGATGGTGAGGGGCGCCTGCCCACCTGCCCTTCCTCGATGGCATTCGACCCTAATGGGCGAGCCGCGATAAAAGTGAACTGGGACGCATCTGGCCGCCGCCTGTTCGCATCCCAGCCGAAGGGACTGGACTTAGGTTGACGGGTTCAAGCAGATCGTTGCGGCGGCCACAGGCGAATACGGCACGCGCCTTTACGGGGGTCCCAACACAGTTTGGTTGAACATTCTCGCGCCGCTGCGGGACGAGACTGTTTCCATCCCTCGGGCCTCATCGACGCACCTTCGCCCCTTGCCAACCTCGCGCCACCCTCGCACAGTGGCTCGCGGGAGACAGGCATGGACGCGGCTGAATTCGATTACGTCGTGGTGGGTGCGGGCAGCTCGGGCGCTTGCGTTGCGGCGCGGCTGGGGGAGAAGGCCGACCGCACGACATGCGTGATCGAGGCCGGCGGGCACGACACCCATCCGTTCATCCATATCCCGAGCTTCGTTGCCGCCGCCATCGGGCGGGAGGCGACCAACTGGCGCTTCTCCACCGTGCCGCAGCCGGGCATGGCCGGTCGCCAGATTCCCGTGCCGCGCGGGCGCGTGGTCGGCGGCTCGGGCTCGATCAACGGCATGGTCTATTTCCGCGGTCACCCGACCGACTACGACGACTGGTCCGACGCGGGCTGCGCCGGTTGGTCCTATGCCGAGGTGCTGCCCTACTTCACCCGCACCGAGCATAACGAGGATTTCCCGCAGAGCGTGTTCCATGGGGTCGACGGCCCGGTGAACGTCAAGCTCGTGGCGAACCCCAACCGGCTCAACTTCGCGTTCATGGATGCGCTCGGCGCGTTGCAGTTCCCCGCCTGCGAGGACTTCAACGGCGCCAATTCCGAGGGGTACGGCCGCAGACAAGGCCTGATCAGGGACGGCCGGCGCGAGACCACCGCCAAGGCGATGCTGCGGCCTGCCATGGCGCGCGGCAACATCCACCTGCAGACCGGCGCGCACGTCGCGCGGGTGCTGGTGGAGGAAGGCCGCGCGGTCGGCGTGGAACTCATTGACGGCCGCACGATCCGCGCGCGGCACCAGGTCGTGCTCTCGGCCGGCACGGTGCAGACGCCCCAGCTCCTCATGCTCTCCGGCATCGGCCCCGCGCAGCACTTGCGCGAGATGGGCATCGAGGTGGTGAAGGACGTGCCGGGCGTCGGCTCGAACTACCACGATCACCCGGCGAGCCCGATGCACATGGAGACGTGGAACCCGACCAGCTACGGTCTCTCGTGGCGCGTGCTGCCGCGCGACCTCGTGCACCTCATCGAGTACCTCGTGTTCCGCACCGGACCGCTCGCCGGCAACGTGTTCGAGAGCGTGGCCTTCCTGCGCACCGATCCGAGCCTCGAGAAGCCCGACGTGCAGTTCGTGTTCCAGCCGGCCAAGCGCCTGACCCATCCGAAGATCCCGTTCCCGGTCGGGCACGGCTACGCGATCAGCCCGGTCAACCTCTATCCCAAGAGCCGCGGCACGCTGCGCCTCGCCAGCCCCGAGCCGACGGCCGCGCCGGTGATCGACCCGCACCTCCTGGAGCACCCCGACGACGTGCTGCCGCTGATCCGCGCTCTCAGGATCGCCCGCCGGGCCTTCGCCACACAGGCGTTCGCCGAGTACGAGGGCGTCGAGGTCGCGCCGGGGCCGGGCACCAAGACCGACAAGCAGTTCGACAAGTATATCCGCGAGACCGGCTATACCGTCCACCACCCGGTCGGCACCTGCCGCATGGGCTCGGACGCGCAATCGGTGGTCGATCCACAGCTCCGTTTCCGCGGCATCGATGGGCTGACCGTCGCCGACGCCTCCGTCATGCCGAGCATCATCGGCGGCAACACCAATGCGCCTTGCGTGATGATCGGCGAGCGGGCGGCCGACTTCATCCTCGGCAAGCCCGCGCTGCCCGCGGCGGACCTGCCGCCGGAAAGCGTGGCGCGCTACAAGCCGAAAGCGAAAAAGGCCAGGCAGGCCGCATGACCCATGACCCTCGACCTTGCGAGGGGCGGAGCCCTGCGGCAATCCAGGGCGGCAATGCGCCGCCCTCGATGGCTTGGCTTTGCTCGCGCTGACGAAGCTGGGGCAGGACTAGGGAGAGAGACTTGGCCAAGGAGCATGTGAAGAGCTGGAAGGTCGGCGACGTCACGGTGTCGCGGATCGTCGAGGTGTGGGACTTCCAGGACAACATCCAGATGACCATGCCCGAGGCGACCGCCGAGGAGGTCATCGCGCTCGCATGGCTGCACCCGCACTATGCGACGCCCGACGGCAGGCAGCGAATGAACTTCCAGGGATTCGTGGTGCAGGCGCCGGGGCGAACGATCGTCGTCGACAGCTGCATCGGCGCGGGGCGCGAGCGGGACTTCGATGTGTTCTGCGACCTGCCTGAGGGCTTCCTCGAGGACCTCGAGAGCCTCGGCATCGCGCGAGAAGAGGTGGACACGGTGTTCTGCACCCACCTCCATTTCGACCACGTCGGCTGGAACACCTACAAGGACCCGCAGACCGGCGAGTTCAGGCCGACCTTCCCCAACGCCCGATACCTGTTCGGGCGCACGGAATACGATGCCTGGCAGGACACCATCCGCCACGACGGGCACCATTCCGACAACCACCTCGTCGAATGCGTCGACCCGATCGTCACGGCGGGCATGGCCGACTTCATCGGCACCGACCATGAAATCGCGCCCGGCATCCGCTGCGAGCCGAGCCACGGCCACACGCCCGGCCACATCCACGTCCGCATCAGCTCGCAAGGCCAGGAGGCGGTCATTACCGGCGACCTGATGCACCACCCGATGCAATGCGCGATGCCGCATCGCCACGCGACGTTCGACATGGACAAGGATGCCGGCCGCCAGACCCGCATGGGCTTCGTCGACAAGTACAGGGACAGCGGCGTCCTGGTCATCGGGGCGCATTTCTTCGAGCCGACCGCGGGGCATATCGAGACCGGGGCCGACGGGCAGACCTGGTTCCGCGGCCTGGGGCTTTGAGGCGCTCTCGATGACCCAGACCATACCCGAATACCCGCTCGACATCTTCACCCCCGATGCGGTGCGCAACGCGCGCGAGATCGACGATGCGCTGCGCGAGTTCGCTCCCGCGGTGCGGCTGCACGACGGCACGGTGATGATCGCCCGGCACGAGCACGTGACCAGCGGTCTGCTCGACTGGAAGACCTTCTCCAGCACTTCGCGCCCGTGGCACGATCCTTCCTCGCCGCGCCCGGAAATCCTCCTCACCGACGATCCGCCGCGGCACACGCAGACCCGCAAGGTGATCGCCGACGCGCTGAGCCCGCGTGCGCTCGAAAGGGTGAAGGGCATTTTCGACGAGCGCGCCCGCGGACTGCTTGATCGGCTGCGCGGGCGCGACACGGTCGATGCCGTCAGCGACGTGGCGCAGGCTTACGTCTTCCAGGTCCTGCCCGACATCCTCGGCCTGCCCGAGGAGGGTCGCGAGCACATGCACGGCTTTTCCGAGATGGTCTGGGCGACGATGGGCCCGCCCGGCGAGCTGTTCGACCAGGCCATGCAGTACGATTACTCGGCGGTGATCGAGTGGCTCGAGACCAAGTGCGAGCGCTCGGCGCTCGAC
>DATJHD010000330.1:0-4830 GCA_035494275.1 Croceibacterium sp. | reverse complement strand
GACCGGGAAGAGATGATGCGCTTCGATGACCTCGAGGCCCTTGTTCATCATCGTCGCCGAATCGACGCTGATCTTGGCGCCCATGCTCCAGTTGGGATGGGCGACCGCCTGCGCGGGAGTGGCGACGGCGATCTGCTCGGCGGTCCACGTGCGTAACGGCCCGCCGCTCGCCGTAAGCGTAATCCAGCGCACGTCGGCGAGGTCCTCGCCATGGAGGCACTGGAAGATCGCGTTGTGCTCGGAATCGACGGGCAGCAGCGTCGCCCCGTGCCTGGCGACGGCCGCGGTCATCACCTCGCCCGCCGAGACAAGCGCCTCCTTGTTGGCGAGCGCGACCACCCCGCCCTGCTCGATCGCCGCCATCGTCGGCCTGAGGCCGGCGCAGCCGACTATCGCCGCGATGGTGAGGTCGGCGCCGCGGCCCGCGGCCTCGCACAAGGCGTCCGGCCCCCCGGCAGGCTCGATGCCGCTTCCGGCAAGGGCCTCGCGAAGCTCCGGCAATCGGGCCTCGTCGGCCACGACCGCGATGTTCGCTCCGAACTCCCGCGCCAGCCCCGCCAGCTCGGCGACGTTGCAGTTCGCGCTCAGGGCGTCGACCCGCCACTCGTCGCGGGTTTGGCGGATGAGATCGAGTGTCGAGGCGCCGACCGAGCCGGTCGCGCCGAGTATGGAGATCGAGCGCGACATCAATGGGGCCCCAGTGCGAGGCCCAGGAACACCAGGCCACCGACGAACGACACCGCGAGCAGACCGTCCACCCTGTCGAAGATCCCGCCGTGTCCGGGAATAAGGCTGCTCGAATCCTTCACGCCGGCACGTCGCTTCATCCAGCTTTCGAAAAAGTCACCCGTCTGCGCCACGATCGCTATCGCCGAACCGAGGAGAAACTCCTCGATAAACGGCCAAGCGGGCAATTGGTTTGCGCCGACATTGCGCGAGGAGGGCGTGCACTCGCCAACGGCGCAGATGGCAGGCCACTGGGCTCCTCCAATGACATGCACGACAAGGGCCAGCCAAAGGGACGCCCCCACCATTCCTCCTATCAATCCGGCCCAGGTCTTCGACGGGCTGATCTTGGGGGCGATTTTCGGCCCCCCGATCGCCCTGCCGGAGAAATAGGCGCCGATATCGGTGAAGATCACGGCGCCCACCAGAGCCAGGACCCGGACGATGCTTTCGAAGCGGTCGTCGCCGAGGTTGCGGTAGGTCATCAAGAAAGCGGTGCCAACGGCGATGTAAATGATGCCGGCAACGGCCCAATCGACGCGCTCGACGTTGGTGGTCGCGAAGCCGGCCACCAATCGTCGCCACTCCCAGAACACGCCGGTCGCGACGATCAGGACGAAAAGGTTCCACCACCATCCGCCGAGCCAAAGCGCGGCGCCGAAAACCGCCAGCATCGCGACCGCTGACACGGATCGAACTGGCAGGTCCGACTTCCTCCTCGCCGGCGGAACCTCGAGGCCCTCATCGCCCGCCATAACGCCGCTCCCTCCGAGCGAACTCGTCGAGCGCCCGGCTGAGGTGCTCCGGCGTGAAATCGGGCCACAGGTCGTCCGTGAACCAGAACTCGGCATAGGCCGATTGCCAGAGGAGGAAATTCGACAGGCGTTGCTCGCCGCTCGTGCGAATGAGCAGGTCGAGCGGCGGCAGGTCGGCGGTATCGAGGCGGCCGGCGATGGCCTCGACCGTCACCTCGCCATCGGCTGCGGCCCTGGCCGCGGCGCGGGCGATTTCCTGCTGCGAGCCGTAGTTGAGCGCCACGGCCAGCGTCCGCTTGCCCCCCGCGGTCTTGGCCAAGGCATCTTCGAGCATCTCGACAATGTCGGGTGCCAACCCTTTCCAATCGCCGACGATTTTCAGCTTCACGGAGTTCTCGACGAACTCCGGCAAATCGGATTTGATGAACCGCCGCATCAGGTTCATGAGGTCGCCGATCTCTTCTTGAGGCCGCTTCCAGTTCTCGCTCGAGAAGGCGTAAAGCGTCAGGCACTCCAGATCGATCGTCTTCAGCGCGCGCACCAGCCGGCGCACGGCTTCGACGCCGCGCTGGTGGCCCATCGCCCGCGGCAGGTGGTGCCGCTTCGCCCAGCGGCCATTCCCGTCCATGATGATCGCGACGTGGCGGGCCCTGGCGGCCTCAGACCCCATGCTGAAAGTTCCGTGATGGGGGGGCGCTCACTGCGTCATGATTTCCTTTTCCTTGGCCGCAGCAATGGTGTCGGCTTCCGAAACATGCTTGTCGGTCAGCTTCTGCACCTCGTCCTCGTGGCGCTTGCGCTCGTCCTCGGAAATGTCCTTCTTCTTCTCGTCGTCCTTGAGCGCTTCCATTCCGTCGCGCCGGACATTCCGAATGGCGATCTTGGCGTTCTCGGCGTACTTGTGCGTCAGCTTGGCGAGCTCCTTGCGCCGCTCCTCGGTAAGGTCAGGCAGCGGCAGGCGGATGGTCTGGCCGTCGATCATCGGATTGAGGCCGAGATTGGCCTTGGCGATGCCCTTCTCGACCGGGATGACGTTCGCCTTGTCCCACACCTGCACGCTGAGCATGCGCGGCTCGGGTGCGGAAACGGTCGCCACCTGGTTGAGCGGCATCATCGCGCCGTAGACCTCGACATGAACGGGATCGAGCAACGCCGTGTTGGCGCGCCCGGTGCGCAGGCCGGCGAGATCGTGCTTCAGCGCCTCGACAGCCCCGTGCATCCGCCGCTCGATGTCGGCCTTGTCATACTTGGCCATGCTCAGGCCTCCTTCCGTACTATCGTCTGGACACCGTCGCCCGCCAGCACCCGTGCAAGGTTGCCGTTCTCGCGGATCGAGAAGACCACGATCGGAATGTTGTTGTCCCGGCACAAAGCGACCGCAGAGGCGTCCATGACTTTCAAGTTGTCCGCCAGGACCCTGTCGTAACTGACTGTTTCGAAACGCTTGGCGTCAGCGTTCTTCTTGGGATCCGAATCGTAGACGCCGTCGACGCTCGTGCCCTTCAGCAACGCGTCGCAGCCCATTTCCGCAGCGCGCAGGGCAGCCCCGGAATCGGTCGTGAAATAGGGGCTTCCGACGCCGGCGGCGAAAATCACCACCCGGCCCTTCTCGAGGTGCCGCTCGGCGCGGCGGCGGATCACCGGCTCGCACACCTGGTCCATTTGCACCGCCGACTGCACGCGCGTGTGAACGCCGATCTGCTCCAGCGCATTTTGCATCGCGAGCGCATTCATGACCGTTGCCAGCATGCCCATGTAGTCGGCTTGGGCCCGGTCCATGCCGGCGGCCGCGCCGGCCATTCCGCGGAAGATGTTGCCGCCGCCGATGACCAGGCACAACTCGAGGCCGCTGTCCTTCGCGGCCTTCACCTCGCGGGCGAGCTCGGCGACCACGGCGGGATCGATCCCGAATGCCTGGTCGCCCATCAAGACCTCGCCCGAAAGCTTGAGCAGGACGCGTTTGACGGGCGGCATGGGCATCGGGCGGTGGACCTCTCCGGGGCGAATTTCCGGCCCTTATAGAGCGCGGCGATGCGGTGCCAAGTGGCAAGCCCTTGCCTTTGGCGCCGCCGCGCCCGATGCCGTGAGGGATGGACGGCAAACGACTGAACAGGCGCAGATTCGGGTGCGCCATGGCCCTGCTCGTCGTCATGCTGCTCGTCGGCGGGTTCGGCGCGCGCGCCTGGTACGAGGCCAAGGAGGACCCGATCGTTCGCCGCGCCTCGCTTGCCGTCCCGGGCATGCCCGCCGGTTCCGGGCCCGTCACGATCGCCTTGCTGTCCGATATCCATGTCGCCGAGCCCGACATGCCGCCTGCCCGCCTTTCGCGGATCGTCGGGCAGGTAAACGCGCTCAAGCCCGACGTGATCGTGATCGCCGGTGACCTCGTCAGCGAGCATGGGACGTTTGTGCATCCCTACCCCGTCGACCTGTCGATCGCCCCGCTCGCAGGCCTTCGCGCGCCGCTCGGCGTCGTTGCCGTGCTGGGTAATCATGACGGCGCCCGCGGCCGTCTCGCGGTCCGCCGGCAACTCGCCCGCCGCGGCATAAAGGTCATCGCCGATGCGGCCCTGCGAGCCGGTCCGCTTGCCCTCGGAGGGCTTGCCGACGGCTTCCATCCCGTTCGCCATCTCGAAAGGACCCTCGCAGCGATGAAAGGGGTCGGCGGCGCTCGCGTGGTTATCAGCCACCGTCCCGATGCCTTCGGGAGCCTTCCCGGCAACACCGGCCTGATGCTGGCGGGTCACACGCATTGCGGCCAGATCCGCCTGCTCGGCTGGGCGCCGGTGACGAATTCCCGGTTTGGCCAGCGCTACGCTTGCGGGCTGGTCCGGGAACGCGGCAATGTCCTCATCGTGACCGCGGGCCTCGGAACGAGCCTGCTGCCGTTCCGGCTCGATGCACCGCCCGACATCTGGCTGATCACGGTTCGCCCCCGCTGAAGGCATGAAAAGGGCCGCCGGGATGGATGCCCGGCGGCCCTCTTCGTATGGCTGCGAAGAGCTGTCAGCCCCGGACGGCGGCGGCAACCTCCGCGGCGAAGTCGCTCGCTTCCTTCTCGATGCCTTCGCCGAGCTGGAAGCGGACGTAATCCTTCAGCACGATCTCGGCCCCGGCGTCCTTCGCGGCCCTGGCGACGAAGTCGCTGATCGGCGTCTTGTTGTCGAACACCGAGAGCTGGCTGAGGAGCGCGTTCTCCTTGGCGAACTTCTTCACCGCCCCGTCGACCATCTTGGCCTGGACGTCAGCCGGCTTGCCGCTCTCGGCCGCCTTCTCCTGTGCGACCTTGCGCTCACGCTCGAGCACGGCAGGGTCGAGGCTGTCGGCATCGAGCGCCTGCGGGAACGCC
>DATJHD010000329.1:0-7601 GCA_035494275.1 Croceibacterium sp. | reverse complement strand
ATGAAGCCGTAGCCCTTGTCGATGTTGAAGAATTTAACGGTGCCAATCTTGGCCATGGGTGTTTCCTTTCAAGAAACGGATGGTGCCCGACCGCGACATTGCGGACGGGCCGTGCGTCAGGCCGTCAGATGAAAGGAAGTCGTCGTCTGGTTTGCGCCTGGGCCCAGGTAGAGCAAGAGGCGGTCGTCAAAAGCCGAAGTCCGTCGCATAATTCGACGTCAGCACAATCCGTGTAGCACAACTCTCGCCGATCGCCTAATCGCGGCTCGTGCCGGTGTCACTGGCTCCGTGGCCCCCGAATGGGTCCTATTTTACAGTCCTCGGTTCGAGGCCCTTGACGGAACCCAGCTTCTGGCTCGGTTGAGACGCATTCGTCTTCAACTTCTCAGTCTTCGGTTTGCGGACTTCGCGGTTCGATCTCTTTTGTCCTTTGGCCATAAGTATCCTTTCGATTCAGCGGTTTGTCGCGGGGGACTTACTGAGCCTTGCGCGGCGAGCGGCTACTTGGTCGCAAACTCCCCCGGCTTTGCTCCGAAGTTCTCGGAGGCGTATTTGCGAGCAGCCGAGACGGTGCCGAAACACTGGTCAACCAATGTCGGGAGGATCCAGGGGTAGCCTTGGCTATTGTGCCGCATTTCGCGCAGCGTCAGCCGCACTTGCCCGTCCTCATCCTTGGTGATCAGGAACGGCTTTACGGAGTCAGCGGACATTGGATTTCCTCCCGGGCAAGGAACTCGTCACGAGCGCCAACCAGACTCACCTTCGGAAACCGCTGCGGCGGGCAGCGGGGCCTTGGCCGGGCGTCCTCTCGCGAAAGACAATGCGACCCTTCGTGAGGTCGTAAGGCGTCATTTCGACATGCACGCGATCGCCGACCACCGACCTGATGCGAAACTTGCGCATCTTGCCGGCGCTGTAGGCGATAATCCGGTGTTGGTTGTCGAGAGTGACCCCGAAGCGTCCGTCGGGTAGGATCTCGTCGATCAATCCCTCGACGGTGAGCAGCTCTTCCTTAGCCATTCTGATCTTCCTTCATGGCGCGAAGGGCACGAGCGGTGTCAGATCGCCTTCGCCGCGCTTGCTCTCGTGCGTAAGAGCGTTTCGGGGAGTGATAGATGCGCCAGCAAACGATGCCCGCTCCTTCGGCCGCCAACAGCAGGATCAGAAAATACGCGATGAGCAGCCGGGTAGGCATAAGCCGTCAGTTCCTCGCCGACACAGTCGCCCAGCCTGCGTTCTCCTGCAGGATGGCGATGGCGTCGCGACACTCGGGTTCACTGGCGTATCCGCCGGTGTCGAGCAGAACCTGCCCATCGGCATCAGACAGACGCCAGTGCCAGTCTCCTCCCCCGAATTGCGTGGAGGTCATACGCACCTCATCGGCGCGATAGACTTCGAATGTGCACGATGTCCGTTCAGGGTTTTCGCAAATTGATCCCTCAGCCGTGTCAGCGCGCCCTTCCTGTCGGAGCGTGGCCGTCCTGTTCAGCTTGCCGAAGTGGCTCTCGGCGGGTTCCCGACGCTGGTTTTCGGCGTTGCGTCGTCCGGTGTCGTGGATCGATTTCATCGAGGTGTCCTCCCCCTATCCTAGAGTGAACCGCGCGAGCTCGGCTTCGATACTGGCGCGGCCTTGTCCGCTCGCCGTAGCAGCCGTGAGAGCGGGATTGGCTTGACCGCGGAAGGCGATCACGGCGTTCGCGCCAGCTGTTGCCAGTAAGGAGCGGCTGCAGCACCAAGGCAGCGCTGAGACCGGGTAATCCGAGCCGCGACATCCGAAGCTTTGACCTTGAGGGCATGGCGCCGCACGGATGAATCCGTTTGCTGCGCCTTCATCAGCAAGAGCTGATGATCGAAATAGAGCCGATTGAAATCCACGATGCCTCCTCGTCGTAAGCGGGAGCACACCGGGTCTCTCAGCCGCAGGCGCCTACAAGAGCGTTTGCCTGCGATGAGCGCTATATGGGCCATGTGTGGACAGAATGTAAGCCGTCAGCTGGTAATTCCGGCATTGCGGGGCTTGAGGGCGGCCCTGGCACCGCCGCTTTTTCCGCGACTCATCGATGCGTTGGCGAGAGGTCTCGACAGGCCGCCGGATGAAGCGCTGGCTAACCTTCGTCCACTGCTTCAACGCCCGACGTTTGTCAGGCGAAATGCAGAAATGGCGCCCGGCGACAGGTAAAGACGGGCCCCCTGTAACGAGGAGGGGCAGATGAGCGCAGACGCCGGTAGGAGGCTTTCCGCGATGGTTTCGCGGAGAAAGGCGATGCTCGAGCCTGACGAGGTGGCGGTCCTTCGGCAAGCTCGGCAAGAGCCGCGCGCATGGCAGCCGAAAACGGAGAGGTGGTCACCTCGACCTGCCCCGCTTCGTGACTGTTCGTGACATTGACCCGCGTCGGCGAATTTGATCGAGGCTACCTGCAGGACGACCTGCGGCCCGAAGAGCGCATCAGGATCGTGAACTAGCGTCGGCGTTACCCGGGCGATTGGGATAGTCGCTGCAACACATGCATCGAACCGCTCGCCCAGGCGTTTCGTGGACCGGCGCCTTTCGCGCACGCTGGTTGAGTTGTCCGGCGACCTCGTTCGACCGGTCCTGGGTGTGAACAGCCGGGTCGGTGCCCTTCGGGAAGGACTGCCGGCTACACAGAAGAACTTCGAGCGGCGCCGTTCGAGGCCGGAATCGGCGGAATTGCCGGGGCGCGGAAGCTGACCAAGGCTCCTGCCGCCCCAGCCAATTGCCGGCTAGCGAAGCTCGATCCACACCGGCGCGTGATCGCTGGTCTTGTCCCAGCCGCGAACCTCGCGCTCCACTTCGGCGCGCTCCAAGCGCTGCGCCAAGTCGGGCGTCAGCAGGAAGTGATCGATCCTGAGGCCCGCGTCTCGTGCGAAGGCGTTGCGGAAGAACTTCCAGAAGGTGTAAATCGTCTCGTCGGGATGGAGCGCGCGGACGGCGTCCGTCCAGCCCTGCTCGACAAGGCGAAACCAGGCCGCACGAACCTCGGGCGCGAACAGCGCATCATCGAGCCAGCGTTCGGGCGCATGGACGTCCTGCTCCGTGGGCATGACGTTGAAGTCGCCCGCCAGAACTACCGGCGCGCCGCTGGCAAACAACTCGGCCGCATGGGCCGTGAGGCGCTCGAACCAGCGGAGCTTGTAGTCGAATTTGGGCCCGGGGAGCGGGTTGCCGTTGGGGAGGTAGATTGAGGCGACGACGATGCCGTTCACCGCTGCTTCCAGATAGCGGCTATGGCTGTCGTCCGGATCGGCGGGCAGGCCCCGCCGCGTCTCGTGGATTGCACCGATCCGGCTGAGGATCGCGACGCCGTTGTAGCTCTTCTGCCCGTGCCACACCGCTTCGTAACCGGCTTCGCGAATGGCCTCGTGCGGGAACTTCTCATCGGGCGCCTTGATCTCCTGGAGGCAGGCAATATCCGGCCGGCTCAGCTCCAGCCAACGCAGCAGCACCGGCAAGCGGCCATTGACGCCATTGACGTTGTAGCTGGCGATTCTCACGTGGCGGCTTTCTCCAGCACCTGTTCGAGCGCCTCGGGACTGAGCTCATGCTCGAGCTGGTCTTTCGTGCACTGATCGGGCCGCTTGTCTTCCCGCCAGCGCAGGAACGTCGTCCCGTGCCGGAACCGGCCGCCGGTGACCTGGTCGTAAGCGACCTCGGCGACGAGATCGCCCTTGAGGGGCACCCACTCGGCGCTGTCGCGTCCGCGGCTCCACCGGCTCACCCCGCCAGGCGAGCTTCCGGTGAACGGAGACAGGCCCTTGTCCTTCGCCAGCTTAGTGGCGAGCGCCGTCCGGTCCTCGTCCGAGAAAGAGCTGGTGAATCCCACGTAGTCGAGCTTGCCGACATGGTCGAAAAGCCCGAGCAACAGCGAGCCAACCCCGCTCTTGCCCTTGCGATATCCTCCGACGACGCAATCGGCGGTGCGTTGCTGCTTGACCTTGATCATCGCGCGTTCGCCGGGCTCGTACGCCGCGTCGACCCGCTTCACGACGATGCCGTCGAGCGCGTTGCCGCTGCACGCGAACCATTCGAGGGCGACGCGCGGGTCGCGGGTCGCCGGGGAGAGATGGAGTCGCGGACCCGCCGCGCGGCGCATGAATTGCTCGAGGCAAGTGCGCCGCTCGGCGAGCGGACGCTGCACCAGCACATCGCCACCGAGCTGCAGGGCATCGAACAGCATGAGCTGCGCCGGCGTCTCGCGCGAAAGCTTCTCGATGCGCGAGGCGGCAGGATGAAGGCGCAGCTGCAGCGCGCCGAACGAGAGCGCATCGCCGACCGGGAGCACGAGCTCTCCATCGAGCACGAGGCGGTTCTTGGCCAAGGCCCTGATTGCCTCTGCCACTTCCGGGAAATAGCGCGCCAGCGGCTTGCCTGACTTGCTCATCAATTCAATCGCATCGCCGTCGCGAAACGCGAGGCAGCGGAAGCCGTCCCACTTGGGCTCGAACTGCCAGCCATCCCCGAACGGGATCTCGCTTGCGAGCTTCGCTTCCATCGGAGGGGTGCCGGGCGCGATTGCCAGATCGGAGAAAGCCGACGCCATGGCGATGGAATGCCGCTTGCTCTCCGGCGGTTCCGGGCGATAGCTCGGCCTCATGACCACGCCATCTCTGCGCCTCGCCTTCTTCAAGCTCAATGTTCCCGAGATCGTGCCGGCGCTGGCGTTCTGGCAGAACGCCTTCGGCTTCGAGGTCGTGCAAACCTTCGATGAGGCCGAATTCCTCGAGAAGATTCTCGCGCTGCCGGGGCAAGGTGGCGGACCGAACCTGATGCTCCTCGCCTACAAGGATGGACGAGACGTCACTGTCGGCCACGGGCACGGCGCGGTCGGCCTGCAGTGCGAGGACATCGCCGCGAGCCTCCAACGGGCGCTAAATGAAGGCGCGAAAGAGGGAACCGGCATCATGACCGTGGGCGCAGGCATCAAGGTCGCCGTGCTGTACAGCCCCGAGGGTCATGAGATCGAGCTGGTGCAGCTACCCGGCTAGATCGGCGAACACGGAAACGGTCCGGTAATTCGGATCCTGCAACACGCTCGACAACAGGAAGCTGGCCGCCTCCTCGCATCGCGGGTCGCTGCCGTGGTCCTTGCGGTACCAGAGAAGGCGCCAGTTCTCGAGCGGGTAGAGCATGATGACGGTGTCGCGCATCTCCGGCGGCAGGATCGCGTCGGCGAACGAGGAAATGCCCACACCGCGTTCGAGCATCGCCGCCATCACGTCGAAATACTGGGTGTGGCCGATCACCCGCCGCGGCCGGATACCGTAGCGATCGAAGAAGCCGAGCATCTCCTGCTCGCGAACGCTGGCGGAGAGCGGCATGATGAACGGCAGCGTGTTGATCAGTTCGGGCGCGAGCGGAAGCTGCCGGCCTTCGGCGAACTTGCGATGGCCGTAAATCCCTCCGCGGACAAGCGCCATTTGCCGGAAATAGGGTTCGACCGAACGGTCGGCGCGGCGGTGAATCAGGGCAAAATCATAGCGTCCGTCTTCGAGGTCGCGTGCAAGGTCGCCGCTCGGCACTTGCGGATCGAACGCGAGCTCGATCCCCGGGTGTGCCGCAAAGAACCGGTCGAGCTTGGGCCGAATGTAGCTGTCGAGCATTCCCTGGCCGATGAGCACGCGGAAATGCGCGGGCTCGCTCGCTCCTGCTGCTCCCTTGCGCCGGTGAGCCGCCAAGGCTTCGCCGGCCGCCTGAAACCTGGTCAAGTCCTCGAGGAACGCCATGCCTTCGCTCGTCACGGTCGGCCGCTGGCCGGGCCGGCGAGTGAACAGCGCTATACCCAGCTGCTGCTCGAGCGCCTTGATCTGGTTGCTCACCGAGGCCTGCGAGATGCCCAGGCTTTCGGCGCTCCGGCGAAAGCTGCGCGTGGCGCACAAGCTGGCGAACAACTCGAGCTGGCGCAAGGTGAACGGTAAGCTCGCCATTATCCCTCCCGAGCGAGGTCATAACCTCCACGTGATGTCCTGTCATCACTTTGCGGTTTGTTGCTTCGCAGCCCGATTCTCCCGGAAAGCACCGTCGGAGAGGGAAAATTCGGGGAGGGAAATTTATGAGGTTCGTCGCCCATGGCGCCGGGATGTCCGGAGTGCGTCGCCTGCTTGCCTGCAGCGTCGGTGCAGCCGCAATTGCGATGTCGGGCACGCCGGCATGGGCCGCGGACGATCAGCCCGGCAGCCAGCCCGCCGACGCGCCGGCAAATCCCGCCGCAAGCCGGGGCGCCACGTCACCCAGCGCCGCCACGACGACCGACAACGCCATCGTCGTCACCGGCTCGCGCCTGCTCACCACCACGATGGATACGCCGCAGCCGGTCACCGCCGTCGCAGCCGACCAACTCGACGCGATGGACCCTTCATCGCTGATCGCTTCGGTGAGCCAACTGCCCCAGTTTTATGGCAACACGACACCCAACAATAGCGCGTTCTTCGTCCGCGGCGGCACCGGCAATCTCAACATGCGGGGCCTGGGCGCAAACCGCACGCTGACGCTGCTCAACGGGCGCCGCTTCCCCTCGTCGAGCGCGTTCGGCGGGGTCGACATCAACCTGTTCCCCGAGGCGATGGTGAGCTCGGTCGAAACCGTCACCGGGGGCGCTTCGGCCGCCTACGGCACCGACGCGGTCGCCGGCGTAGTCAACTTCAAGCTCAACACGAAGTACGAAGGGCTGATGGTCGACGGCCAGGTCGGGGAAACCGATCGCGGCGACGCGCAAAGCTATCAGGTCAACGCGGCCGCGGGCATTCGGCTCGGCGATCACGGACATTTCCTTCTCGCCGGAACGATCGCTCACCAGGGCGGGGTCCACACCTACAAGGGTCGCGACTGGTACCAGTCCTGGGGCGCGCTGCTCGACCAGAACGGCATGTGGCGAAACTATCCCAACGTCGTCTCGAACGTGGGTTCATTCGACGGCGTGATCTTCGCGCCCGGCACGGTCATCAACGGCCTGCAATTTCACCCTGACGGGACCTACTCGCCGTTCCAGCGCGGCTCGGTGATCAACCACGTTCCCGGGACCGTGAACGGGCAGCCCGCCTATGTCCCGACGACGCTCGGCACCGGTTCGGCGGCCTCCTCGGGCGGGAGCGGCGACGACCTCGGCGGCGAGGCCGGGGAACCGTTCACCATCTGGCCGAAAACCGACCGCTACTCGGTCTTCGCCTATGCCGATTACGAGGTCACGCCGGGCCTGACGTTCTTCGGGCAATTCGTCCGCGGCTACAACAAGCAGTTCCAGTACAACACGCCCCGCGGCTCCCTGTTCGGATCGCCGACATCCATCACGATCTTCCAGAACAACGCGTTTCTGCCCGACAGCCTGCGGCAGACCATGATCGACAACAACATCGCCTCGTTCAGCCTGCGCCGCGCCGGCAGCATCCTCGACATCGGCCAGATGAGGCTGAACGACGCGACCACCCAGAACGTCGGCACCGTCGGTTTCGACGCCGACATCAACAAGGACGGCTTTTTGGGTGGATGGCAGCTCCACGGCTTCTACCAGTACGGCCGCAGCCGGCGTGTCTGGGACCAGTTCGCGCTGCGCATCGACCGGATCTTCGCCGCCGTCGATGCGGTAAGG
>DATJHD010000328.1:0-3137 GCA_035494275.1 Croceibacterium sp. | reverse complement strand
GAAGATCACCGAGCCGTTGCCGACACCGAACCAAACGATCGTGAGAGGCACCCAGGCGATACCTGCGATAGCCTGCAGGAAAGACAGCACGGGACGGAACAGGTCGGCGACGTGGCGGTTGAGGGCGATGCCTATGCCGAGCGGAATGGCGAGCGCCATACCGATCGCGAAGCCCACGAAAAGCCGCCCGAGGCTCGCCTCGACGTTGCGCAGGAGCGAGCCGTCGCGCGCGATCTCCGCGGCGTACGACAGCACCGTGCCGACCGAGGGCAGCATGTACGGCGGGTATTGCACTAGGTACGGCAGCGCGAGCCATGCCCCGAGGATCGCGACGAAGGGCAGCATGCCCAGTGCGGCGGCTTCCGCGGTGCGCGATGTCACGTCCGCTCCCCGGCTTCGGTAGTGAGGCCCCAGCGTTGGATCGTCGTCCTCTCGATGGGGCGCAGATAGAATTGGTCGATCGCCAGCCAAAGCAGGCCCATGACGATCATGCCAACGATCGTGCGCGCGGTCTGGTGGCTTTCCGTGCCTTCGAAGATCAGGTAGCCGATGCCGGATTTCGCGGCGATGATCTCCGCGAAGACGAGGCCGCGAAAGGCGAAACCGGCGCCCACGCGCAGCCCCGTGATGATGTTGGGCAGCGCCGCCGGCAGGATGACCAGGCGCAGGACCTGCAACCGCGACGCTCCGAGCGAGCGCACGGCATTGACCAGAAGCTGCGGCGCCGTGCGCACGCCGAGAAGGGTGTTGTAAAGCACCGGAAAGAACACGACGTAGACCAGCGTGAGAACGATGGTCTTGACTCCGTACCCGAACCACACGACGAAGATCGGAATCCAGGCCACCTCGACGATCGCGAACAGGAACTTCAGCAACGGCGACAGCATCAGCGAGGCCCTCCGGTTCACGCCGATCAGCACACCCGAGGCGATCCCGAGCACGACCCCCGCGGACAGTCCGGCGAGATAGCGCCACAGGCTGTCGCCGAGATATGCCGGCAGAATTCCCTTGGCAATCAGATCGCCGAACGCCGCGATTACGTCGGAGGGTGCAGGGTAGAAATACGGGCCAAGCCCGACCAGCGGCACCGACAGCTGCCATGCGGCAAGCAGAACGGCGACGCCGAGCGCCCCCTTGATCGCACGCGCCACACCGCCGGGTCGCGCGCGGCGCGGCGCCAATGCCGGTGCCGCCACCGGCATCGTGCTCACGGCCCGGTCCACCGCGCGATCGAGGCTACCCAGTATTGGCGCGCGATATCCCGCAAGGCCGCTGGCTCGACATCCATCATTTCCACGACGTCGCCATGCACGCCCACCATCCGGCCCCTGTCCTGCAGGAACAGCTGGTGAAAACGCTCCGGCGGAAAACCGAGCGTCACCCGATAGTTCGCGCGCGTCGCCGGCACCGGCTCGAGCGAGGCTAGCTTGCGCTGCGCGCCGAGGGCACCTGCGGCCAAATAGGCCAGCAGCGCGGCCAGAATGGCGGCGGTGGCGATGAGCGGCAGTTTGAGCATCAGATGGCGACCCTGGCCGGGACTCGCACCAGCGACAGCAGCCGGTCCCGCAAGGGGCCAAAATGCGCGTGGCCGTTCAACGCCGCCCAGCTTCGTTCTTCCTTGGCGAAGGGCACGTCCACGATAGTGCGCACATGACCCGGACCGGGCGTGAGAACGGCGACCCGGTCACCGAGAAACAACGCCTCCTCGACGCTGTGGGTGACGAACACCACGGTGAGGCGCGAGCTGGCCGAGATGCGCACCAACTCTTCCTGCAGCACCATTCGTGTCTGCGCGTCCACAGCGGCAAATGGCTCGTCCATCAGCATCACTTCCGGCGAGTTGGCGAGCGTTCGGGCAACGGCGACCCGCTGCTTCATGCCGCCCGATAGCTCGTGCGGATACTTATCCTCGACGCCGTGCAGGTTGGCGATCGCCAGAAAGCGCCGCGCCGTCTCGTAGCGTTCCTTGCGGGGCATTCCGGAGAGCTTCAGACCGAGCGCGGCGTTGTCGAGCACCGTCATCCACGGCAGCAGGGCGTACTCCTGGAACACGACCCCGCGGTCGGCGCCCGGCCCGGAGATCGCGCGGCCATTCATCGTGATGGTGCCCTGTGCCGGCTTGAGAAAGCCCGCGATCGCGGCCAGCAGCGTCGACTTGCCGCAGCCGCTCGGCCCGAGCACGCATAGGAACTCGTTGGGGGCCACGGCGAGGTCGAGGTCCTCCACCGCGCGATGCGCGCTGCCGGTATCGGGGTTGACGTAGTCGAGCGCGACGCCCGACACGATGATCTTCGGGGATGCAACCGTACCGTTCATGCGATCAAAGCCCGAGCGCCCGCCGCTCAGCGGCCTTCAGATGCTGCGCCAGCGCCGAGGCGGCGGCGTCCGGGTCGCGGCGCTTCATGGCGTGGATCACGGTGAGGTGCTCTTCCATCGCGAGCGGCAGGTAGCGGGGGGAACGGCCGTGCAGCCGGATCATCTTGATCTTGTCGAAGTTCTGCTGATGCGCCGCCATCATGATGCGATTACCGACCGATTCGACGAGGAGATTGTGCATGCCCCAGTCGACCTGCAGGGCGCGATCCAGCAGCCGGGCATCGGATCTGTCGCCTTGCGCGAACCCCCTTAATACGCTCAAGGTCGCGCGCTCGAGCTCGGCTAAGGCCGCGTCGTCCGCGACGGTGACGAAGTGGCGCACGGCCGCCGCCTCCAGGATCGTCCGGAACTGGAACGCCTCGTGGATCAGAGTAACGCCGATGTCGGTGATCTGGATGCCGCGCTGCGGGATGAGCCGCACCAGGCTTTCCGCCTCGAGGCGTTTCAACGCCTCGCGCGTAGGACCGAGCGGGGTGTCGAGCAGCGCGCACAGCTCGCCCTGCGACACGAACTGTCCCGGCGCCAGCCTGCGCTTGAACAGCTCCTCCTTGAAACGCTCGTACGCGACCTCGCGCATCAGGGATTTGGGCTTGGCGTTGCGCCTGGAGTTCACTCGGGTCGCGTTTCGGGGTTGCCAAGCCGATGGTAGCACGTTAGCATGCAACTGAGATATCACCGATAACCCAGATGCTCGGCATCGTGCTGCAAGCAGGAGGCCGACGACAAAGGAGGAGAAAATGTCCGTGCTGATCCGTTCACTG
>DATJHD010000327.1:0-16487 GCA_035494275.1 Croceibacterium sp. | reverse complement strand
ACCTTCATCGTCTGCGTGCTCGACAATTGCGACCTCAATCAGGTCACCTGGGAGCAGCGAGTGATGAACGGCAATCCCAAGGCCGAGATCACCCAGGAGCTGCCGGACGTGCCGTTCCACGAGTTCGCCAAGCTGATCGGCTTCGAAGGGATCTACGTTGACGATCCGGACGAGATCGGGGCGGCTTGGGACCAGGCCCTCGCCGCCGGGCGGCCGTGCGTCCTCAACGTGAAGACCGACCCCGAGGTGCCGCCGCTGCCGCCGCACATCACCTTCACCCAGGCCAGGGCCTTCATGACGGCTGCCGTCCAGGGAGATCCTGACGAGGGGAACATGCTGAAGGGCAGCATCAAGCAGGTATTGAGCTCGGTCTTCGCCGAGGATTAGGGCAGCGATGGCGGTTCCTGCGAGGCGGCAGGCAGCCCGGCTGGTCGCCGGAGGCGCGGCCCTTTTGGCAGGAGCCGTGCTCGGCGACGCTTCGATCGAGCATTACCGCGGCTCGTTCGGCAACCGTCTGATGCCGGCTCCGCTGATCGGATCGACGTTCGGACTGGGCACGGACGGGGCGATTGCCGTGGGAGGATCTCTCCCCCAAGGCCTCGCTCCGCTGGCGACGGGCGTGCACGCCGCAAACGTCGCCATCGGTACCATCGGGCTCGGTTTTCACGCCTACAACATCGCCAGGCAGGTCGGCGGCGTGCGCTGGGGTTCGATCTTCTACCAGGCGCCGATCGGGGCGCCGGCCGCGCTGATCCTTGCAGGCGCCCTGGGGGCAGCGGCGCAGGCGCTGGCGAGCGGACCGGGCGCGCTCGGCCCCGTCCCGCTCGCTTCGGGGCGGATTCTCGCGGCAACCTGCGCTTTCGGCATCGCCGGCACCGCCGCCGAGGTCGCGCTGCTGCATTTTCGCGGCGCCTACCACAATCCGGTGATGTGGCTGCCGGTGACTCTCACGCCGCTGGCGGCGCTGGCCCTCGCGCGCGCCGCGCTGACCGGTCGCGCAAGCTGGATCACGACGGCGGCCGTGGCGATGACGGCGGCGATCGGTCTCGTCGGCGCGGGCTTCCACGCCTACGGCATCTCGCGCAACATGGGCGGCTGGCGCAACTGGCGCCAGAACCTGCTGTCGGGGCCTCCACTGCCGGCGCCGCCGGCCTACACGGGACTCGCGATCGCGGCGTTCGGCGCCTTGCTGCTGATGCGGAGGGCGCGCCGTGCGTGACCTGTTCATGGGCTACGACGTGCTCGCCAAGCGCGACACCCCAAGCTGGAACGACAAGACCCGCGAAACGATCGACGAGCGGCTCGCGCTCGAGGTCCGCGAGGGGGTCCTTGCTCCGGCGCAGCTTGCCACCCTGCGCAAGGTCGTGGGGCGCATCTGCCCCGATCCACCCGGCCGTTCATCGACGACCACGCTGGCGATGATCGTCGACAAGATAGCCGACGACACCGGCGTGGGCTTCCGCCCTGCCGGCCTGCCCAGAACCGCTGAAGCGTGGCGCCGAGGGCTCGACGCGCTCGATGCCGAGGCGAGGGAGCGCTACGCCGTCGCGTTCGCTTCTCTTACCGACGAGAACGCCGATATCGTGCTTCGCCTCATTTCGCTGGGCGACGTTCTGGCATGCCAATGGAATGATCTTTCGCCGCGGCTGTTCTGGGAATGGCGGCTGCTGCCTGATTGCGTGGCTGCGCACTGGTCGCAGCCTTCGCTCTGGAGCGCGATGGGCTTCGGCGGGCCTGCGGCGCCGCGAGGTTACGTGCGCACCGGTCTCGACCGTCGTGATCCGTGGGAAGCGATCGAGGCCGGCGAGCCGCTCAGGGGGTTGCCCCGTCACCGTGCCTGACGACCCGCAGATCATCCCTCGCGCCAAGAACGGTCGCGCGCCCGATGTGTTCACGCCGGGTGGATGGGTGCCGATGCGCGAGTATGGCGAGGAAGAGGTCGATTTCCTCATCGTCGGCACCGGCGCGGGCGGCGGCACGCTGGCGTGCAGACTGGCCGAGGCGGGGTTCAGCGTGATCGCCATGGACGCCGGCCCTTACTGGCGCCCGCTCGAAGATTTCGCCTCGGACGAGGTGCACCAGGCGAAGCTCTACTGGAACGACGAGCGCATCGTCGATGGCGCCGATCCCCTGCGGCTCGGTTCCAACAATTCCGGAAAATCGGTCGGCGGCTCGACCGTCCATTTCGCAATGGTTTCGCTGCGGTTCCGCCCGGAGTGGTTCAAGAGCCGCAGCAAGCTCGGCTACGGCGTCGACTGGCCGCTCGACTGGCGCGAGATGTGGGACTATTATACCCAGGTCGAGCGGGCGTTGTGCATCTCCGGCCCGATCACCTATCCCTGGGGGCCGAAGCGCCCTCGCTACCCCTATCGCGCCCATGCGCTCAATGCTCCGGCGATCCTGCTGGCGCGGGGTGCGGAAGCGATGGGCATCGCATGGACGGAAACGCCCATAGCGACGCTGTCCGCCCCGCGAGGAAAGGCGCATCCGTGCGTTTATCGCGGGTTCTGCGTAATCGGTTGCGCGACCAACGCCAAGCAATCGGTCCTGGTCACCTGGTTGCCCCGAGCCCTCGCGGCCGGGGCGGAAATCCGCGACCTCGCCATGGTCGGTCGTATCGAGACGAAGGGCGGTCGCGCGACCGGCGTGCATTACCATCGCGAAGGCGCGTGGCGCTTCCAGAAGGCACGCAACGTCGTCGTCGCAGGCTACTCGATCGAGACCCCGCGGCTGCTGCTCAATTCCGCCTGCGACGCGTTTCCCGACGGCCTCGCCAATTCGTCCGGCCTCGTCGGGCGCAACCTGATGGTGCAGCTGAACCAGGCCGCCTGGGGGATGATGGAGCAGGAGGTCCGCGCTTACAAAGGTCCGCCGAGCCTCGCCATCAGCGAGCACTGGAACTACGAGGACAGCGGCAAGGACTATGTCGGTGGCTGGTGCTACATGAGCCAGGGGCCGCTGCCGATCACCAGGGCGCAGTCCGTGGCCGCCAATCGGGGCCTGTGGGGCGAGACGCTTCTCAACGACATGGAGCGGGCAAACCACGGTGTCGGCTTGAAGATGGTCGGCGAAGTGCTGCCCTACCACCATAACTGCGTCACGCTGGCCGATGAAACGGACCAGTACGGCTTGCGCATTCCGCGCGTCACCTATTCGAACGGGGACAACGAAAGGGCGATGATCCGCCATGCGGTCGAATTCATGGATCAGGCGCTGCAAGCCATCGGAGCGACCGATCGATGGAGGGAATGGGACGATACCTGCCACCTCAACGGCACCGCTCGGATGGGCGACGACCCCGCGTCGAGCGTTGTCAATGCCGATTGCCGCAGCTGGGACATTCCCAACCTCTGGATCTGCGACGGGTCGGTGTTTCCCACGGTCGGCGGCTGCAATCCGTCGCTGACCATCCAGGCCATCGCCTGCCGCACCGGGGACCGAATTTCGGAACTTGCACGCCGGGGCGAGCTTTAGTGAACTATGAAGAGAAAGCTCTGCGACCCGCCCGTGGTCGTCGTCACCGGCGCTTCGGCCGGTGTCGGCCGGGCCGTCGTTCGCCGCTTTGCGCAGGACAAGGCCAAAGTCGGGCTCATCGCGCGAGGGATCGAGGGCCTTGAGGGCGCGAAATGCGATGTCGAGGCGGCAGGCGGCGAGGCGCTGGTCTGCCCCTGCGACGTCGCCGATTACCGGGCGGTCGAAGCATCGGCAGAGCGCATCGAGAAGGAACTCGGCCCGATCGACATCTGGGTCAATGCGGCCTTCGCCGGCGTGCTGGCGCCGTTCATGGACATGACGATGGAGGATTACGAGCGGGTCACGCAGGTCACCTACATGGGCCAGGTTCATGGCACGCGCGCCGCGCTCGAGCGAATGCTGCCGCGCGACAAGGGCTCGATCGTGCTTGTCGGCAGCGCGCTGGCCTATCGCGGAATCCCGCTGCAATCCGCCTATTGCGGAGCCAAGCACGCGATCCAGGGATTTATGGATTCGCTACGGTGCGAACTGCTCCACATGATGTCCAACGTGCACGTCAGCATGGTCCAGCTGCCGGGCGTCAACACGCCGCAGTTCGACTGGATCAGGACCACCATGCCGAATGATCCCAAGCCGGCCAGTGTGCCCTACCAGCCGGAAATCCCCGCCGAGGCGATCCACTACGCGGCCCACCACAGGCGCAAGGAGATCAGGGTCGGCTGGCCGACGATCGAGGCGATCTGGGGCGACCGGCTCGCCTCGCCGCTGCTCGATCGCTATCTCGCCGCCACCGGTTTCCAAGGCCAGCAGGACAAGGAAGCGGTATCGCCCGGGCGACGCGACAATCTTTACGAGCCGGTGCCGGGGGACCGTGGCGCCCACGGCCGCTTTGACGCGAGCGCCCGCACGCGCAGCAGCCAGGTCTGGCTGACCACTCACCGCGCACAGGCGGCGCTCGGCGCCGTGCTGGCATTGGCCGCGGGCGGCATGGCGTGGCTAGGCTCCCGCCGCACCGCATGAGCGAAAAACGTATCGAGGACTACGCGCTGATCGGCGACGGCGAAACCGCCGCCCTGGTCCATCGCAACGGCACGATCGAGTGGTTGTGCTTGCCGCGGTTCGATTCCGAGGCCTGCTTCGCCTCCTTGCTGGGTGACGAGGAAAACGGCTGCTGGAAATTTCTCGTCCGCGGCGAGATTCGCGGGACCAGCCGGCGCTATCGGGGCGATACGCTGATCCTCGAAACCGAGATCGTCACCGACGACGCGAAAGTCCGTTTGACCGACTTCATGCCGACAGCCCGTGCCGAGGCACCCGACATAGTCCGCATTGTCGAATGCCTGGAAGGCGAAGCGGACCTTGCCAGCGAGCTGATCATCCGCTTCGACTACGGCCGCGTGCATCCCCTGGTACGGAGCGGCGGCGATGGCCCCTCGATCGCGATAAGCGGGCCGGACGGCGTGAAGCTCGATTTCGACGTGCCGATCGAATTTGCCCATCGCCGGTTTTCCAGCCACTTCAGGTTGCGCGAGGGCGAGCGGGCGAACTTCGTGCTCACCTGGTTTCGCAGCTTCGAGGACGTCCCCGACCGCGTCGATCCGCAGCTAGCGCTGGAGCAGACCGAATGCTACTGGCATGACTGGCTCAAGAACGTGCGTCACGAGGGGCCGCATCGCGACATCGTCATCCGCTCCCTGATCACCCTCAAGGCGCTGATCCATCGCCGCACCGGAGGCATCGTCGCGGCGCCGACCTCCTCGCTGCCGGAAAATCCCGGCGGATCGCGCAACTGGGACTATCGCTACTGCTGGCTGCGCGATGCCACTCTCGCCTTGATGGCGCTCGCCCGCTTCGGGCTGCATCAGGAAGCGCGCGACTGGATCGGCTGGCTGTGCCGCGCGGTCGGCGGCGATCCGATCGACGTCCAGCCGTTCTATTCGGTGGTGGGCCAGCGTCGCGCGCTCGAATGGGAGGCGGACTGGCTGGCAGGCTTCAACGGCGCTCGTCCCGTCCGTTTCGGCAATGCCGCGCAAGCTCAGTTCCAACTCGACATCTACGGCGAAGTGATCGACGCGCTCTACCAGGCCTGCGAGCAAGGCTACGCGGACGTCGACAGCACCGATCAGTTGATGCGAATGCTGGCCGCCAAGCTGGAGCAGATCTGGCGGGAGCCCGACGCGAGCCTTTGGGAATTCCGCGGCCCGCCGCGTCAGCATGTCTATTCGAAGGTGATGTGCTGGGTGGCGTTCGACCGCGCCTCCGGCTGGCTCAAGGCGAGCGACCAACGTCTCTGCGCCCATTACCGCGAACTGGCGGAGACGGTTCGCGCCGAGGTCCTCGCAAACGGCTTCGACGAGGAGCGCAACGCTTTCACGCGCGGATACGACGATCGTGAGCTCGACGCAGCCAACCTGCGTATCCCGCTGGTCGGGTTTCTGCCAGCGAACGATCCGCGGATGTGCGGCACGCTCGAAGCGATAGAGCGCGAGCTGTGCCGTGGCGATGGGCTGTTGATGCGCTATCGGCCCGCGGTGACGAGGGACGGTCTCGATCGACAGCACGAGGGCGCGTTCGTGGCGGCGAACTTCTGGTTGGTCGATGTGTACCAGCTGCAGGGCCGGACGGCAGACGCTCGCGCGCTGTTCGAGCGGCTGGTGGCCCGAGCGAACGATGTCGGACTGCTGGCCGAGGAGCTCGCCGAAGGAAAAGGGCAGCTCGGCAACTTCCCCCAGGGCTTGTCGCACCTCGCGCTTGCGGCTGCGGCGCACCGGCTGGCAGGCGGCGAGGCGACCGATCGCAACGCGGTGGAAGATCACGTCCCCAGCCGCGCCGCGTGACGGGCCGAGGCGACTTTTTTCGCCGACAAACGGAAATAAGTCGCGCCTTCTCGGTTGTCTTTGTCGAGGAACGGGGACGCACGGCACGGTCCGCCTCTGGGGAGAGGGCGCATTTGGCCAGATGTCCCGCGCAGAGCAGGGACCCGCGCTGGCACAGATCTTCTCCCCTTCCGCCGACACGTGGCTACGGCTGGCATTGGTCGGTCTTGTCGGCCTTGTCGTCGCGGCGAGCGCGGCGGGCGCAGGCTATGTCCGCAATCCGCTGCGGACCGAAGTCGGCATGGTCCGGGACCAGGCGGTGCCGTTCAGCCACAAGCATCACGTCGGCGACGACGGCATCGAGTGCCGCTACTGCCATACCGGAGTCGAGACGGGCGCCGACGCCGGACTTCCGCCCACGCATACCTGCATGACCTGCCACTCCCAGCTGTGGACCGACGCGGCGGCGCTGGCGCCGGTTCGCGAGAGCTACGCCACCGGCAAGCCGCTCACGTGGAACCGCGTCGCCCAGCTGCCGGACTATGTCTATTTCGATCACCACGTGCACGTGAACAACGGCGTCGCCTGCGTCGAATGCCACGGGCGGGTGGACGAAATGCCGCTGACCTGGCGGGCCAGGCCGTTCACGATGCAATTCTGCCTCGATTGCCACAAGCACCCGGCCGACGCCTTGCGGCCGCCCGCCATGATGACGCGAATGGACTGGTCGGGCGCCGATAGCGCGGCGCTGAAGATCTATGGGGCCCAAGCCGCCGCGCGCAAAGGTATCGATCCTCGGCGGCTGACCAATTGCGAGACCTGCCACAGGTGAGCGGGCGAGCGGGCCTTTCGCACACGAAGGGACGCGTGTTCTGGCGCGGGCTCGACGAATTGATCGACCAGCCGGAATTCCGTGCGCGGATTGCCGAGCGGTTTCCCGGCCTGGGAGACTTTGCCCTGGGCCGGCGCGACATTCTCAAGTGCCTCGCCGCGACGATGGCCGTTGCCGGGCTCGACGGCTGCGAGCGTCGCGCCGACGAGACGGCGATGCCGTTCGTGGTCAATCCCGACGGAGGCCCGGGAGCGGAGCGCCATTACGCGAGCGCGGTCGAGCTCGATGGCGTCGGGCAGCCGGTCATCGGCACTTGCCGCGACGGGCGGCCGGTCAAGCTCGAGGGCAACCCCGATCACCCGGCGAGCGGCGGCGCAACCGATTCGTTTACCCAGGCGGCGCTGCTCGGGCTGTACGATCCCGATCGCTCGCAGGCGCCCGTGCGCGCCGGTTTGCCCGTAACCTGGGGCGAGTTCGACGGTGCGGCCTTCGACCTTGCGCGCTCTCTCGACGGTTCGGCGGGGGAGGGGTTTCACTTGCTCACCGGCCCGGTCGGCTCGCCCACGCTGCTACGGCAGATCGCGCAGATGCGTGCTCGCTGGCCGCAGATGCGCTGGCACGTCCACGCGCCGCTTGGCACCGCCGTGCCGCGGGCGGTGCTGCCGCTCGACAAGATTCAGTGCCTCGTCGCGCTCGATGACGATCCGCTGGGACCGGGACCGATGCAGACGATTCACGCACGCGGCTGGTCCACGCGGCGGCGCCGCTACCAGGCAGGGCAGGGTGACGCGCTGCTGTTCGTGGCCGAGCCGGTCCCGACGCTGACGGGGGCGGCCGCCGGCGAACGGCTGACGGCGCGCCACGGCCGCATCGCCGCGCTGCTCGCGGGCCTCGCCACCGAGCTCGGGGCGGGGCCGCCCAGTGAGCCTTTCGACACGCACGAACTCGCATGGCTGCAACACGCTGCCGTCGAATTGCTCGATCACCGCGGCGCATCGATGGTCGCCCTCGGCGCGCATCACCCGCCGGCGCTACATGCGCAGGTAGCGGCCCTCAATGCGAGGCTCGGCGCACCCTCTCCGCTCGCCTACGCCCCGTCGAACACCGATGCCGAAAACCTTGACGCCCTGGTTGCGGCGATGCGCGCAGGCGGCGCGCGAACGGTGTTCGTGCTCGAGAGCAATCCCGCCTATACCGCGCCGCCCGACCTTGGCTTCGCGGCCGCGTTCGCGAAGGTGTCGCTGCGGCTCCACGCCGGCCTGCACGCCGACGAGACCGCCGAGTTGTCGCACTGGCACCTGCCGCTGACCCATCTCCTGGAAAGCTGGAGCGACGTGCGCGCGGCCGACGGCTCGACGCTGATCGTGCAGCCGCTGGTGCGACCTTTCTACGACGTGCGGACGCGCCACGAAGTGCTGGCGCGGCTGGCGGGCGACGGCAGCGGGGGGCGGGCGATCGTACAGAAGACCTGGAACGCGTCCGACACAGATCCGCGCTGGCAGCAATGGCTGCTGGCCGGCCGCGTCGAGCCGGCGCTTTTTGCCCCCCCCGCCGCTCCACCGAGCGGTCACGTTGCCGTGGTCGAGGAAGCCGGCGGTCTCGATGTCATCATCCGCCCCGACCCAAGCGTTCACGACGGGCAGTTCTCGCATAACCCGTGGCTGCAGGAGCTGCCAAAGCCGTTCACCAAGCTGGTGTGGGACAACACGATCCAGGTGGCTCCCGAGCTCGCCGCGCGCCTCGACCTCCACAACGAACAGCTCGCCGAGCTGACGATAGGACGGCAGAAGACCGTCGCCCCGATCTGGATCCTCCCCGGCATCGCGCCGGCGACCGTTCTGCTCCACCTCGGCTACGGCCGCCGCTCCGGCGGACGGACTGGCGAGGGCGTGGGCTTCGACGCCTACCTCATGCGCAGCGCCGTTTCGCCGTGGCATCGCGCCGGTGCAAGCTTGCGGGGCCTCGCCAGCGATTACGAGCTCGCGTCCACGCAGACCCATACCACGATGGCCGGGCACGACTTCGTCCGCTTCGTCGAGCAGGCGAACGATGCCGTGCCGATCGAGCCCCCGCGCGCGACGATGTATCCGCCGCAGGCGAGGACCCACGAGCTCGCCTGGGGCATGGCGATCGATCTCGACTTGTGCATCGGCTGCAACGCTTGCGTGTCGGCTTGCGTCGCCGAGAACAACATCCCGATGGTCGGCAAGGAGGAAGTCCGCACCGGCCGCGAGATGCACTGGCTGCGGATCGACCGCTACTACACCGGCGAGCCGGAAAAGACGCAGCACGTGTTCCAGCCGGTACCGTGCATGCATTGCGAGAACGCGCCATGCGAGATGGGCTGCCCGGTCAACGCCACGGTCCACAGTCCCGACGGGCTCAACCTGCAGGTCTATAACCGCTGCATCGGCACCCGCACCTGTTCCGCCTTCTGCCCCTACAAGGTGCGCCGCTTCAACTGGCGCGACTACACCGGCAAGGACCCGCCGGAGCGGCGCGCGGCGCGCAACCCCGAGGTCACCGTGCGCGAGCGGGGTGTGATGGAGAAGTGCACCTACTGCATCCAGCGGATCGAGCGCGAGAAGATCGAAGCCGACGCCGGCGGACGGCCGATGGGCGAGGTCAGGACCGCGTGCCAGCAGGCCTGCCCGACCCAAGCGATCGTCTTCGGCAACATCGCCGACAAGGGCAGCGAAGTGGCGCAGCGCAAGGCCGAGGCGCGCGACTTCGCGCTCATTCCTGAAGCCAACACGCGCCCGCGCACGACTTACGGCGCGCGCATCCGCCAGGGACGCAAGGTATGAGCGACAGGAGCAAGGCCAGCAACTTCCACCGGATCACCGGCGAGGTCGTCTCGATCCCGCCCAACTTCCCCGCGCCGATCACCTGGGCGGTGCTGTTCGGAATCTCGATGATCGGTGTCGGCCTCCTGGTCCTGTCGGTGATCATGGTGTTCACCCGCGGCACCGGCATCTGGGGCAACAACATCCCGGTCGGCTGGGGCTTTCCCATCGCCAACTACATCTGGTGGATCGCCATCGGCCACGCCGGCACGCTGATCTCGGCGATGCTCCTGCTGATGAACGAGAACTGGCGCAACACGACCAACCGCTTCGCCGAGGCGATGACGCTGTTCGCCGTCACCTGCGGCGGGCTCTACCCGATCGTGCACCTCGGGCGGCCGTGGCTGTTCTACTGGATGGCTCCCTACTTCAGCACGATGACGGTATGGCCGCAGTTCCGCAGCCCGCTGACGTGGGACTTCTTCGCCGTGCTCACCTACCTCATCGTCTCGCTGTGCTTCTGGTACATCGGCCTCGTGCCGGACCTCGCCTCGGCGCGCGACCGGGCGACCAAGCGGCGCTGGCAGGTGTTCTTCGGACTGTTCGCGCTCGGCTGGCGCGGGAGCGGCACGCACTGGCTGCGCTGGCGCCAGGCCTACGCGATCACGGCGGCCATCGCCGTGCCGCTCGTCGTCTCGGTGCACTCGGAGATCTCGATGCTGTTCGCCGCCGGGCCAGTCCCCGGCTGGACGTCGACGATCTTCCCGCCGTACTTCGTGCTCGGCGCGGCGTTCTCGGGCTTCGCGGTGGTGACGATGCTCGCGGTGGTGGTCCGCTCGATGCTGCGGCTGAAGGACCTCGTCACCGAGCTGCACCTCGACATGCTCGGGCGGCTGACGCTCGCCAGCGGGCTGATGACCGGCTTCGGCTACGTCGCCGAAACCTGGACATCGCTTTACGCCGGCAGCTACGAAGCGCAGACCGTGATGGACCGTTTCACCGGGCCGTACTGGTGGAGCTTCTGGGGCGCGGTGTTCTTCAACTTCGTGCCGCTCCAGCTCCTCTGGTGGCGCGCGATCCGCATTCATCCGGTTTACGCGTTCCTCATCGGCCTCTCGGTCGCGGTCGGCATGTGGATGGAGCGCTACATGCTCCTGGTCACGTCGTTGTACCGCGACTGGCTGGAGAGCTCGGTCAACCCGTTCCAGGGGACCTTCTGGGACTGGGCCCTGTACATCGGATTCATCGGCTTCTTCTGCGCCGCGTTCCTGCTGTTCGTCCGCTTCCTGCCGGTGATCGCGCAGTTCGAGGTCAAGGAGCAGCTCGAGGAGGAACGCCATGGCTGAACTCGAGCCGGCTTTCCTTGTCGCCGAGTTCCCCAATCCGGAGCCGATGCTCGCGGCCACGAAGGCGCTGCGCGAGGAAGGCTGGCAGGTCGAGCTGTACACCCCGTTCCCGGTCAAGGGCATGAAGGAAGCGCTCGGCTTCACCGACCGCACGGTGCCGCGCGCATTTGTCGTCGGCGGCCTTGTCGGCGCGGTCGGCGGGTTCCTGATGCAGGTCTATCCGAACGTAGTCTACCCTCTCGACATCGGCGGCCGGCCTATGGTGGCGGTGCCCGCGTTCATGCTGATCACCTTCGAGCTGCTGGTGCTGTGCTCGGTGCTGGCCGGCATCGGCACGATGTTCGCCAGGAACCGCCTGCCGCGGCTGCATTACCTGCTGTTCGACGCCAGCAGATTCCACCTCGCCAGCGACGACCGGTTCTTCGTCTCGCTGGCGCTGGGCGACGGCGCCGACGAGGAGAAGGCCCGCAACGCGCTCGAACGGCAGGCGCCATCATCTATCGAGAAAGTCGGCGGCGAGGTGCCGGAATGAGGGCCGGGCCGCTTCTCGTCGTGTCGCTGGCGCTCGCCGGCTGCAACAACATGGTCCAGCAGCCGCGCTACGACGAATACGAAGGAACCGCGCTGTTCGCCAATGGCATGGCGATGCAGCACCCGCCCGACGGTGTGGTGGCTCGCGAAACGCCGGCGAGGGCGGCCGCCGCGCGACGCCCGCCTTTGACCAGGGCGCTGATCGAGCGCGGGCGCGAGCGTTTCGGCATCTACTGCGCGCCTTGCCATGCCGCCGACGGCTCGGGCAACGGCATGATACCCTCGCGCGGGTTCCCCCGGCCGCCGGACTACCGCTCCGCCCGGCTGCGCGCGGCCCCGGTGGCGCACTTCTACGACGTGATGACCAACGGCTACGGCGTGATGTACTCCTACGCGGACAGGGTTTCCCCGGCTGACCGCTGGGCGATCGCCGCTTACATCCGCGTTTTGCAGCAGGCGCAGCCGGTTGCGCCCGCGAGAGACGTTCATTGAGCTTGCGGCGAGGAGAGCGGGCCCTTGCGACGTTCGGCGCGCTTGCCGCCGTCGCCGCCTTGCTGCTCGCGTTCCTGGGCCCGCGCGATGCGCTGACCGGGTGGCTCGGCGCCGCGGCCACGCTCGAAGGTCTTCCTGCCGGTGCTCTCATCCTGCTGCTGACGATGCGCCTGGTTTCCGGCAAGTGGGCCGAGGAACTGCGCGGGCCGGCGCGGCTGCTCGGCGCCCTGTGGCCGCTGGCGGCGCTGGCCTACGTGCCGGTGCTTGCCGGCATGGCCGCGATCTACCCGTGGTTCGGCGCCCCGCCGCATTCGCCGTTCTCGGCGGTGTGGCTCAATCCCGCGTTCTTCATCGCCCGCACCGTCGGCTGGTTCGCGCTCGCCTGGTGGGTCGCGGTCCGCGCTGGCGGGGAGATCAGCGAAGGCTTCGCCGCCGGCATGCTGGTCGCGCTCACCTTGTGGGCCAACTTCGTCAACAGCGACTGGCTGATGACCCTCGACCCTGACTTCGCCTCCTCGGCCTTCGGGGCACAAGTGATCGCGTTCGATGCCACCGAGGCGCTCTGCGCCATGATCCTTCTGCGGCTGGCGGCCGGCACGCCGCGGCATACCGGCGTGATCGGCGCGCTGCTCGTCACTTTGCTGCTGATGTGGGCCTACTTCCAGTTCATGCCGTTCCTGATCGTGTGGTCGGGCAACATTCCCGACAGCGTCCACTGGTACGCCGATCGCGCCGCGCCGGGCTGGCAAGTCCTCATCGCCGTTGCTTCGCTGCTCGGCGGCGTTCCCATGCTGGCGCTCTTCGCGCCGCAGGTGCGCAACAGCCCGCGGTGGGTCGGTCGCTGCGCCGCGGCCGCGCTCGGCGGCAGGGTAATGGAATTCGGCTGGCTCGCGCTGCCGGGGCTGGCCTGGCTGGCTGTGATGGCGTGGCTCGTGGCACTGGCCGGGCTTGGATGCCTCGCGGCCGCTGCGATTTTGCGCGCGGCCAGGCTGAGGGAGGCGGGGCTGTGAGCATGCCGCGGGGCCTCCATCCGAAGACCTTGCCCCAGCGAGCCGGGTGGCCCGGCCACTGGTCCTCACCGCCGCGCACGGCGGACCAGGTCGAGCACCGCGATGCGCCGATGCGTTCGCTGGGCAGGGCCATCGTCGGGATGATGATCGGGCTGCTGCTGGTCGTCGGCGGCGTGCTGGCTTTCGCCAACGCCATCAAGCCACGCACGCCGCTGCTCGCGGGCACCGCCGCGGCGCGCTTCCGCACCACGGGGCCCCCGCTTCAGATAGCGGGGCGTGCCGATCGCGCCGCGATCGAACGGGCGCACGGCGCCCCGACCGATGCGGCGATCGAGCGCGCGATGGACGAGGTCGTGAGTCGGGGCTGGGACGACTCGTTTCCGCCGCCGGGCCGCGCAGACGTGGCGACGAGACGCGCCGAGGCACGGCCATGATCGCTCGGCTGCTGGCCCTGATGGCGATCGCCCTGCTTGTGACGGGCGCCGTCGATCCCAACGATCCCTTCAAGTCGGCGTCCATCGAGGACCGTCCGGGGGCGCGGATTCCGCTCGACGGGCCCTTCGCCGATCAGGAGGGCAGGGCGGTCACGCTCCGCCAGATCGCCGGCGGCAAGCCGTTGCTGGTCGTGCCGGTGCAGCACGAATGCCCCAATATCTGCAGCGTCACCCTTGCCGGGATCACCGGCGCCATCGACGGGCAGGCGAAGTACCGGGAAGGGCGCGATTTCGAAATCGTCGCGCTCGGCATCGATCCGCGCGAAGGCCCGGCGCAGGCGCGCGAGGATCTCCGCCGCCTCGCCCGGCAGCGGCCCGACGCCAGATGGGAGCCCGTCGCGCTGACAGGCAGCGCCGCGGCCATCCACGCCGTCACCGGCGCGCTCGGCTATCGATACGCCTGGTCCAGCCAGCTTGATCAATACGCGCACGTGTCGGGCACCGCCGTGCTCACGGCGGACGGCAGGATGTCGAGCTGGCTTTACGGGCTTTCGCCGAGACCCGCCCAGCTCGACCGGGCGCTCGCCCAGGCCGCGGCCGATCGCTCCGGCGGGGTGATGCAGCGCATCCTGCTGCTGTGCTTCCACTACGACCCCGAGACCGGCCGCTACTCGCTGGCGATCACGAAGGCGCTGCGCATCGCCGGCATCGCGACTGTCCTGCTGCTTGGTCTGACGATCCTTCTCCTCTCCCACCGGGGAAGGAAAGCGACATGAATTCGCCGTTCTTCTGGCCCGTGGAGGCGTCTCGCCACGCGGGACAGGTCGACCTGCTGTTCGGCAGTTTCACGGTCCTCGTGGCGCTGCTCGCCGCCCCGGTGTTCATCCTTTCGGCGATCTACATGCTTCGCTTCCGCTACGGGCGGCGAGCCGACCGCAGCAAGGCCGAGCGAGGCAACGTCTGGATCGAGACTTCGTGGTCCGTGATCCCGTTCCTTCTCGCAATGCTGTTTTATGTCTGGTCGACCAGGATGTACCTCGACCAGCAGAGCCCGCCTGACGCGGCGATAACGATAGACGTCGTCGCCAAGCAGTGGATGTGGAAATTCCAGCATCCAGGCGGGCAGGCCGAGATCAACGAGCTGCACGTTCCGCTCGGCAAGCCGATCCGGCTGACGATGACCAGCCAGGACGTGATCCACAGCCTCTATCTGCCGGCGATGCGCATCAAGCAGGATGTGCTGCCCGGCCGCTACACGCAGGAGTGGTTCACTGCCGACAAGACCGGCGTGTTCGCGCTGCGTTGCGCCGAATACTGCGGCACCGATCACAGCCTGATGGGCGGGCGACTGGTTGTGCAGACCCCGGCCGCGTTTGCTCGGTGGCAGGCGCGGGCCGGCGCCGACGACAGCCTCGCCCAACGCGGAAAGGAACTGTTCGATCGCCTGGGCTGTGCGGGCTGCCACGGCAGCAATGCCCAGGGCAGCGCGGGCCCGATCCGTGCGCCGTCGCTCGTGGGACTTTACGGCCGCCCCGTGCCGCTCGCCGACGGCAGCATCGTCCGGGCCGGCGACCAGTACATCCACGACAGCATCGTGCTGCCGAACAAGCAGGTCGCCGCAGGTTACGAGCCAAGGATGCCGCCCTTCGGAAACGTGCTCGATGAGGAGCAGGTGGCGCAACTCGAGGCGTACGTCCGTTCGCTCGGCGGGAAGGGGGACCAATGAGCCAGGCTCCGACGCAGATGAACCAGCGCATGTCGCAGCAAGCCATTCCCAACACTGCCGAGGAGCGTCGCTCCTATCTCGCCGAGGGTCATTCGCTGCGCAGCTGGCTGCTGACGACCGATCACAAGCGCATCGCCATTCTCTTTCTCATCGCAATTACGTTCTTCTTCCTCTGCGGCGGGATCGCCGCGGCGCTCATTCGCTTCGAGCTGCTTACCCCCACGCCGGACCTGTTGAGCAACGACGGCTACAACCGCACCTTCTCGCTGCACGGGATCATCATGGTGTGGTTCTTCCTGATCCCGTCGATTCCGACCACCTTCGGCAACTTCCTGGTGCCGATGATGATCGGGGCGAGGGACCTCGCCTTTCCGCGGCTGAACCTTTTGAGCTGGTACATCTTCGTGCTCGGTGGATTGTTCACGCTGGTGACGGTGGTGGCCGGCGGCGTGGACACGGGGTGGACGTTCTACACCCCGTTCTCCTCGACCTATTCCAACAGCGCGGTGTTCTGGGCGATCACCGCGGTGTTCGTCAGCGGGTTCTCCTCGATCCTCACCGGCATCAACTTCATCGTCACGGTGCACAAGCTGCGCTGCCCGGGCATGACGTGGGGGCGGCTGCCACTGTTCGTGTGGGCGATCTACACCACCTCGATGATCTTCGTGCTGGCGACTCCGGTGCTGACGATCACTTTGCTGCTGGTGGCTCTGGAGCGGGTCTTCGGGCTCGGCATCTTCGACCCCGCGCTAGGCGGCGACCCGCTGCTGTTCCAGCACCTGTTCTGGTTCTACAGCCATCCGGCCGTCTACATCATGGTGCTGCCTGCGATGGGCGTGGTCAGCGAGCTGATCACCAACGCCGCGCACAAGCAGATCTTCGGCTACTGGTTCGTCGCGGGGAGCGCGATCGCCATCGGCGTGATCGGCTTCATGGTCTGGGGCCACCACATGTTCGTCTCGGGCCAGTCGCCCTACGCCAGCGCGATCTTCTCGTTCCTGTCGATCCTCGTCGCGGTGCCGAGCGCGATCAAGGTCTAC